>JACMQP010000526.1 GCA_014376915.1 Ramlibacter sp. | reverse complement strand
TCGGCCAGCGGGTGCTGATGATCGACCTCGATCCCCAAGGCAATGCCACCATGGGCTGCGGTGTGGACAAGCGCAAGCTCAAGCTCACCATTTACGACGTGCTGCTGGAATCCGCGTCCATCGCCGAGGCTCGGGTGCGGAATGAAAAGTGCGGCTTCGACGTGTTGGGCGCCAACCGCGAGCTGGCCGGCGCCGAAGTGGAACTGGTCGAAGTCGAGCATCGCGACCAGCGGCTCAAGCGTGCGATTGCCGCCGTGTCATGCGATTACGATTTCATCCTGATCGACTGCCCGCCTTCCCTGTCAATGCTCACGCTCAACGGCCTGTGCTCGGCACATGGCGTGATCGTCCCGATGCAGTGCGAGTACTTCGCGCTCGAGGGCCTGACGGATCTCGTCAACACCATCAAGCAGGTCCATGCGAACATGAACAAGGACCTGCAGATCATCGGCTTGCTGCGGGTGATGTTCGACCCGCGCATCACGCTGCAGCAGCAGGTGAGCGACCAGCTCAAGGCGCACTTCGGCGACAAGGTCTTCAACACCGTGATTCCGCGCAACGTACGGCTGGCCGAGGCGCCCAGCTACGGCCTGCCGGGCGTGTTGTTCGACCCCGCAGCGCGCGGCAGCTTGGCCTATGTCGAGTTCGCCCAGGAGATGGTCGAGCGGATTCGCAAGATGTGAGATCAGTTCTGCTGACTGGCGGGAAACCCCTTCCGCAACTGGGTCAGATGCTATCGAAAAAAGAGCAATGAAGCCATCCAACGTCCTCCTCCTGCCCGGTTGGGAAAACAGCGGGCCACAGCACTGGCAAAGCCTGTGGCAAGACCGCCATGGCTACGTGCGGGTCGAGCAGCACGACTGGATAACGCCCCTGCGCGGCGACTGGGTGGCGCGGCTTGAAGAGGTGGTCCTCACCTGCGACGAGCCGACGGTGCTGGTCGCCCACAGCATGGGCTGCATCCTCACGGCGGCATGGGCTGCACATTCGCGCCACACGCACCGCGTGAAGGCGGCGCTGCTGGTGGCGCCGGGCGACGTCGAGCGGCCCGACATTCGCGAGCAGCTTTCGAGCTGGTCGCCAATCGAGTTGCGGGCGCTGCCTTTCCCCAGCGTGCTGCTGGCCAGTCGTGACGACCCGTTCTGCGAATTCGAGCGGGCCCGTCTGTTCGGCTATGCGTGGGGCTCGCAGTTCATGGACTACGGGCCGTGCGGCCACATGAACGCCGACTCCGGCCTGGCGAGCTGGCCCGAGGGCCATGTCCTGCTGCAGGACCTGATGAAAGACTGAGGAACAACAAAAATGGTCACCAAAAAGCCCAAGGGCCTCGGCCGCGGCCTCGAAGCCTTGCTCGGACCGACTGCACCGCAAGACGGGCAAGCCGAACACGGCGCCAGCCCCGGCTCGCCTTCGTCGCTACCGCTGACGGAGATGGTCCCGGGCATGTATCAGCCCCGCACCCGGATGGACGAGGGCGCGTTGTACGAGCTGGCCGAATCGATCAAGGCCCAGGGCATCATGCAGCCGGTGCTGGTGCGCAAGTTGAGCGAAGGCGAGAACGCCGGCAAGTACGAAATCATCGCCGGCGAGAGGCGCTTCCGCGCCGCGAAGCTGGCCGGCCTGTCCAGCGTGCCGGTGCTGGTGCGCGACGTGCCCAACGAAGCGGCGGCCGCGATGTCGTTGATCGAGAACATCCAGCGCGAAGACCTCAATCCGCTGGAGGAGGCGCACGGCCTGCAACGGCTGGTGAAAGAATTCGGGCTCACGCACGAGCAGGCGGCGCAGGCTGTCGGCCGTTCGCGCAGTGCCGCCACCAATCTGCTGCGCCTGCTGAATCTCACGGATCCGGTGCAGACCATGCTGATGGCGGGCGACATCGACATGGGCCATGCGCGGGCCTTGCTCGGGCTGGAGCGGGCGTCGCAGATCACGGCTGCCAACCAGATCGCGGCGAAGAAAATGTCGGTGCGCGAGGCCGAGGCGCTGGTGAAGAAACTTGGCGCCGAGTTCAACCTGGTCTCACCCAAGCCGAAGAAGGAAAAGTCGCGCGACCTGCGGCGGGTCGAGGAGGAACTGTCGGACCTGCTCACGGCGCAAGTCGACGTCCGCGTCAAGAAGCGCGTCAAGCGCCACGGCCACATTGAGGAGATGGGCGAACTCGCGATCCAGTTCGGCTCGCTCGACGAGTTGAACGGCCTGATCGACCGGCTGCGCGGTTGACCACGAAGCTGCCGATGCCAAACTCCCGGATCGTGGTGGTGGACAGTGACGAGCACACAGCGGGCTTGCTGGTGGCCGAGTTGACGCGGCGCGGATTCGGCGCCGTGGACGTCGCCACCGGAGTGGCCGCATTGCCGGCGTTGCTGGCGGACGGGACGACTTGCGTGGTGGTCGCCAACCACCATTACCAGGAAGAAGGCGCTCTGGCCGCCTGCGACATCGTCAGGCGCGCGGCGCCCGAATGCGCCACGGTGGTGCTGGCGGCGCCGGGTCCGTCGCTGGCAGCCGTCCGGGCCAGGGCGCGGCAACACCGCAGCATCGACCTGATCGTCGAAAAGCCGTTGACCGACGATCGCTTCTACCTGGTTCTCGCCGAGTTGCTGGCGGTCAAGGTGGCGGCACGCCAGGTGCGCGTCCGTGCCGACCGGCTGGCCAACCTGGTGCCGGCCGGCGCGCTGGCATCGGTTGGAGAACCCGAGGATCCGCAGGCCGAACTGTTCGACGCGGCGGTGTTGTTCACCGATATCCGCGATTCGTCCCGGCTCATCAACCAGATGGCGCCACGCCAGTTTTTCGACACCCTCAACAAGGTGTTGAGCGAGCAGACCCAGTGCATCCAGGATGCGCAGGGATCGGTCGTCAAATACACCGGCGACGGCGTCATGGCGGTCTTCCGCGGCATGGGCCGTTCCTATCTCGCCTTGCGCTGCGGCCTGGAGCTGGCGGCGATGAGCCACCGGCAATCGCTGCCCTTCGGGGTCGGCATTGCCCAGGGCCTGGTGCTGGCCGGCCTGATCGGCGACGCGAGCCACACCGGCCAGCGGCGGCAGTTCGACGTCATCGGCGCCACCGCGCACCTGGCCGCGCGCCTGTGCGCCCGCGCCGACGCCGGCCAGCTGGTTGTCACGAGCAACGTCAATGCGGTGGCACAGGTGCGGACGCCCATGCCGCAGCCATTGGAGAAAGTGTCGATCCGGGGCTTCGAGAGTCCGGTCGACTGTGTCGCGTTCAGTCCGGAGACCGCATGAAAGAACAGTACGATCCCCACCAGATCAGCAAGGTCATCGATCAGTCGCTGGTGTACCAGTGCGCCTGCCCGGCGCAGGTGTGCCGCGCCATCTTCGAGCTGCGCGACCTGTACCGCTACCAGATGGATTGCCTCAACGATTCGGACAACGACCGGCTGGTGCACGAGGCCATCGCCGACGCCGCCGAGAAATCACACGCCTTGATGGAGGAGTGCCTGACCCGCGTGCTCGCCATTGAAGGCTGGGACGTCGCTACGCTGGTGATGCCGAAAGCGCTCAAGGCCAAGCAGCGCAAGGCGCTCTGAGTCCTCGTCAGGCGGACTGCGCCGCCTCGCGGATCTGCAGTTCGAAGTGCGCCGCCGCCGGGGACAGGGCCCGGTTGCGGCGGGTGACCAGGTGGATCGACGGCACCCGAAGCGGCAGCTCCAGCGGCAACACCTGCAGCCCGCCCAGCCGCGCGTAGTGGCTGGCGAGGGAGGCCGGCATCAGGGCCGCCATGTCGGAGATTTCCAGTAGCGCGGTGGTGACGATGGTCGAGGCCGACTCGGTGATGTCCAGCCGCGCATGGATGCCTGCTTCCCTGAGCATGGCCTCGAAGCGGCTGCGCTGCGGCGAACCGGGCGGCTGCAGGATCCAGGGCCACCGGACCAGGTCGCGTAAGCCCACCGCGGCGGCCTGCAGCAGCGGATGACCGGCACGAAGCACGATCACCTGCGCTTCACCCAGCAGCGGCAGGCTGGCGAATTCGTCATCGGGGCGGCCCTCGGTCAAGCGGCCCAGCACCAGGTCCACCTCGCCGCGCGCGAGTTGCTCAAGCATGACGTCGCTGGTGTCCACGACGACCGAGATGGCAACCCGCGGATGGCGCTCTTTGTAGCGCACCAGCGCCGGCGCCAGCAAGCCGGGCACGGCCCCAGGAACGCTGCCCACCCGCAGGGTTCCGCGCAGGCCGGAACGCAACGCCCGCATCTCGTCGCGCACGAAGCCGAAGTCGCTGAGCAGCTGGCCGGCATAGCGAACCAATACCTCGCCCGCGGCGGTCGGCTCCATGCCGCGCGCCAGCCGCTTGAACAGGACCACGCCCAGCGCTTCCTCCAGCTGCTGCAGCAGCTTGGTGGCGGCGGGCTGGCTGATCGCCATCGCGGCCGCCGCCCGGCCCAGGTTGCGTTCGGCACCGAGCTGGGCAAGCAGCACCAGCTGCCGCGTCTTCAGCCGCATCAGCAAGGCAGGGTCGGAGACCGCAGAGCGAGAGCCAGTCATATTCATACTGGCATGGATCGTTCAGCAAATCATATTGGAAAGGAATGAGAAAGACCCTTACCCTGCCCTTCGAGCCAGTCGCCGAACTGGCCGTCCACAACAGGAGACAAGCCATGACCCGGATGCATTTCCGCCGCAGACTCGCCCCGGTGCTGGCCGGTCTCTTGGTCGCCGCGCCGCTCTACGCGTTCTCCCAGACCGGCGCCGATAAGCCGGTGCGGATCATGGTTGGCGCCTCGCCGGGCGGCGGCACCGACATCCTGGCCCGGATGCTGGCCGACAAGTTCGCGCCCAGCCTGAAGCAGTCGGTGCTGGTGGAGAACCGCCCCGGCGCCTCCAATACCATCGCCGCCGACATGACGGCGCACGCAACCCCTGACGGCGCCACGCTGCTGCTGGCAACCAACACCGGGCAGGCCGTGGCGCCGCATCTGCTCAAACTCAAATATGACCCGCTCAAGGACCTGCAGCCG
>JACMQP010000525.1 GCA_014376915.1 Ramlibacter sp. | reverse complement strand
CGCGCCGACGACTGCTGCGTCGCCCACGGGGAGCACGAGATCGGCGTCCACGCGCTGGCCGTGCCGCTGCGCAACATGCAGGGCAAGACCGTGGCCGCGCTCAATGTGGTGGTCGCGCCGGGCCGGTTGGCCGCGATGCCGGGAGAGTTCCTGCCGCTGCTGCTGGAGGCCGCGCGGGAGTTGCGGCCGCTGCTGTAGCGCGCGCTACACACCCAGGTATTGCTCCAGCAACTGGGGCCGCGCACGCAGTTCGTCGGAGCTGCCAGCAAACACCACTTCGCCCTTCACCAGGATCACGTTGCGGTTGGTGATCTGCGTGACGTGCTTCCAGTTCTTGTCGACGATGATGCTGGAGATGCCCGACTCGCGTACCAACGCGCAGATCCGCCAGATCTCGCGCGCGACCAGCGGCGCCAGGCCCTCGGTCGCTTCGTCCAGGATCAGCACGTCGGGGTTGGTCATCAGCGCGCGGCCGATGGTCAGCATCTGCTGCTCGCCGCCGGAGAGCTGCTGGCCGCCGTGCCCGAGCCGCTCCTTCAGCCGCGGAAAGGTTTCCAGCACGCGCTCGTAGCTCCAGTGGCGCTGGCCCGCAGCGCTTGCGTTGCGACCGGTCCTTGCCGGACGCGCAGCCATCAGCAGGTTCTCCTTCACGCTCAGGTTGCCGAAGATGCCGCGGCCCTCGGGCACGTAGGCGACCCCCAGGCGCGCGATCTCGTGCGGCGGCCGGCCGGTCATGTCGCGGCCCATCACCTGCACGGTGCCGGAACGCGGCCTGACCAGCCCCATGAGCGTCTTGAGCAGCGTGCTCTTGCCCATGCCGTTGCGGCCCATCAGGCCGATGGTCTCGCCGCGTGCGACCCAGAAGTCGATGCCGCGCAGGATGTGGCTGGCGTCGTAGTAGGTGTTCAAGCCCCTGGCTTCGATCAGCATCTCTTGCATCAATGCTCCTCGCCCAGGTAGGCCGACTGCACATTGGCGTCGGCGCGGACTTCGGTTGGCGTGCCGCTGGCGATCACCTGGCCGTTGACCATCACCGTCAGCCGGTCGGCCAGCGCGAAGACGGCGTCCATATCGTGTTCCACCAGCATGATCGCGTGGTCCGGCTTGATCCGTTGCAGCAGGGCGACCATGCGGTCGGCTTCGGCCGTGCCCATGCCGGCCAGCGGCTCGTCGAGCAACAGCACCTGCGGCCCGGTCGCCAGTGTCATCGCGATCTCGAGCTGGCGCTGCTCGCCATGGCTGATCGTGCCGGCGATCGCATCCTTGCGCGGCTGCAGCCCGGCCAGTTCCAGCGCACGTTCGGCATTGGCGTTGGTGCCGGCGAACCCGCTGGCGCGGCTCAACCAGCGCGCGGCATGCGGCGCGCGGGATTGCGCTGCCAACCGCACGTTCTCCCACACGGTGAACGGCAGGAAGATGTTGGTCTTCTGGTAGCTGCGGCCCAGCCCCTGGCGCGAGATGCGCTCGGGCGTCCAGCCGGTGACGTCGGCGCCGCGCAACATCACCGAGCCGGCGGTCGGCACCAGGTCGCCGGAGAGCAGGTTTGTCAGCGTCGACTTGCCGGCGCCGTTGGGGCCGATCACGGCGTGGATCCGTCCCAGCCAGAGGTCGACCGACACCTGGTTGACCGCGGCCAGGCCGCCGAAGCGCTTGGTCAGGTTGCGCGCGGAAAGCAGGACGACATCACTCATTGCCGTCCTCTTTGCGGCGCTTGAAGCGCTCCACCAGTCCCAGCAGGCCGCGCGGCGCGAACACCACCAGCAGCACGATGAACAGGCCCATCCACAGTTGCCAGTGTTTGCCGAGGTTCACCAAGCCGACCGTCGGCAGGTCCTTGAACACGTGCAGCAGGTACTCGAAGGCGAAGGCGCCGGCAATGGCGCCGGCGAAGTTGCCCATCCCGCCCAGGATGACCATCATGATGGCGTGTGCGCTCATCTGGAATCCCATCAGCTCCGGGTTCACGAACCCGGTGCGCGCGCCCCACAAATAGCCGGCCAGTCCTGCAAGCGCGCCGGCCAGGGTGAAGGCCGCGAGCTTGTAGCCGAAGGTGCCGTAGCCCATGGCGCGCATCCGGTGCTCGTTGATGCGGATGCCGGCCAGCACCCGACCGAACGGGCTCCACAGCAACCGGCGCAGGAAGGCATACACGGCGACCAGCAGCGCCAGCGTGAAGTAGTAGAAGACCAACTTGTTCTCGAGGTCGAACACGCGCGCATCGGGCTTGAAGTTGACGTAGATGCCGTCCGATCCGCCCAGCGCCTTGTTGTCGAAGAACAGGTAGAACACCATCTGGGCGAAGGCCATCGTCACCATGATGAAGTAGATGCCGTGGGTACGGACCACGAAGAAGCCGATCACCAGCGCGCCCAGCGCCGAGGCGGCCATCGCAGCCGGCAGGCTCCACCACAGGCTCACGCCCGCATCGGCCGGCGTCAGGAAGGCCAGCACGTAGCCGGCGACGCCAAAGAAGGCGGCGTGGCCCAGCGACACCAGCCCGGTGACGCCCAGCAGCAGGTCGAGACTCATCGCGAAGATGCTCAGGATCATCATCTGCACCACCATGCCGGCATAGAACTCGCTGCCGACGAACGGAAAGGCGAGCAGCGCCACCAGCGCCAGCGCCAGCACCACCTGCATGCTGCGCGGCAGGACTTCGAGATTCGCCTTCATTGCTTGAACAGTCCTTCGGGCTTCCACAGCAGCACCGCCGCCATCAGCATGTAGACCAGCATGCCGGCCACTTGCGGCAGCAGCACCTTGCCGAAGGTGTCGACCAGGCCGACCAGCAGCGCCGCGATCAGCGCTCCGCGGACCGAGCCGATGCCGCCGATCACCACCACCACGAAGCACATGATCAGCACCTGCGAGCCCATGTTCGGATAGACGCTGGCGATCGGCGCCGCGATCATGCCGGCCACCGGGGCCAGCGCCACGCCGAGGCCGAACACCACGGCATGAATCAGCTTGATGTTCACGCCCAGCGCCTCTGTCATGTCGCGGTTGAAGGCACCGGCGCGGATCTTCATGCCCAGCCGGGTCTTCGAAATCAGCAGGTACAGGCCCAGTGCGAGCGCGATGCACACGCCCGAGATGAAGAGGCGATACACGGGGTAGGAGAGGTTGTCGGTCAGCGGGATCGACGCCGACAGCAGATCGGGAATTTTCACGCCGTGCACGTCGTCGCCCCAGAGGATCGAGCGCAGCTCCTCGAAGATGTAGATCAGGCCGAAGGTGAGCAGCACCTGGTCGAGGTGATCACGCTGGTAGAAGTGTCGGAACAGCAGCCGCTCGAGCGCGAGCCCAAACAGCACCGACAGGACCGCGCCGCCAAGGATGGCGACAGTGAGACTGCCGGACAGGCTGGAGAGCCACCAGGCCAGGTACGCGCCCAGCATGTAGAAGCTGCCGTGCGCG
>JACMQP010000524.1 GCA_014376915.1 Ramlibacter sp. | reverse complement strand
CCGGCGGCTGGTCGACGTGCTGGCCGCCCATCCGGAAATCGCTAGGCACGTGAGCCGCGCGCAGCTCGAAGGATTCTGCGATCCCGCCAACTCCCTGGGCCAGGCCGGCGTGATGGTGGACCGGGTGCTGGCGTCGCTGAAATAGAAATGCCATTCCGGACTCACTGCGGGATTCCATGCCTGCATGGCTCGCAAGTTCCGCCCGCGCTGCCACAATCCGGCCCATGAACGCCATCGCCGCTTCCCTGTCCGCCCGTCTGATCCGCAATTTCAACGACGTGGGCCTGGAACGGCTGGCGCGCGAGCCGTTGTACGACACGCTGGCGGCCGGCCTGGCGCAGGGCACCGCGGCGAGCAAACTAGGCGCCTCGATCGACACCGTCGCGCCCGGCAAGCGCTCCTGCCCTTATCACTTCCATTACGCGCAGGAAGAGATGTTCATCGTTCTCGAGGGCCAGGGAACGCTGCGTGTGGCCGGCGAACTGCTGCCGCTGCGCGCCGGCGACATCGCCTTCATCCCGCCCGGCCCCGGCTACCCGCACCAGATCATCAACACCTCGAGCGCGCCGCTGAAGTACCTTTCCATCAGCACGCGCGAAACGCCGGAAGTCTGCGAGTACCCCGACTCGGGCAAGTACCAGGCCATGGTGTCAACCGACGGCACCAGGGCGTTCGGCGCCGTGCAGCGCAGCAGCGAGAGCGTGGACTACTGGGACGGGGAGCCGTGAGGCTGGAGCGGCCGTTGGCCGCACCCAGATCTTCCAGACCGGGCGCCGGCTGAGCGCATCCTTTACGATGCGCTGCACACACACAACGGGAGGCGCCATGCCCAACGCACGCAGAACCGGTTCATTCTCCTGGCGCCTGGGCGCCACGGCCCTGGGCCTGGCTGCGCTGGCCGGCTGCGCCTTCCACGCGCCGCTGTCGGACGGGCGGGTTGCCGCCATCGTCGCCAGCCCCGACCGCAGCGCCGCCGACCGCGAGAACGACGCGCGCCGCAAGCCGGCGGAGGTGCTCACGTTCATCGGAGTCCGGCCCGGGATGGTGGCGCTGGACCTGAGCGCCGGGCGCGGCTACACGACGGAGCTGGTCGCGCGCGCCGTCGGCGCCGGCGGCAAGGTCTACGCCCAGACGGCCGCGGCGACCTCGCCGGCGCTGGCGGGGCGCGCCAGCAATCCGGCGACATCGAACATCGTGCCGGTCGTGCGCCGCTTCGACGACCCGGTGCCGCCGGAAGTCGCCAGCGGGGGGCTGGACCTGGTGACGCTGATGTTCAACTACCACGACTTCGGCGCTTTGGGCGTCGATCGCGCACGCATGAACCACGCCGTCTTCAATGCCCTGAAACGCGGTGGGATGTATGTGATCGCGGACCACTCCGGCCGCAACGGCACCGGCATTTCGGAAGCGGGGACTCTACACCGGATCGAGGAAGCCTTCGTCGTCGCCGAAGTGCAGGCGGCTGGCTTCCGGCTCGCAGCCAGCGGCAACTTCCTGCGCAACCCGTCCGACCCGCGCGACCGCAACATGCCCGAGCCGCCGATGCCCAAGGACGAATTCGTGCTGAAGTTCGTCAAGCCCTGAGGCTTGCCTGCGTCGCGCGGCGCGGATGCTCCAGGAAGAAGCGCAGCATCTCCGCGCTGGCGTCCGGTCCGGTGGCATCGGTGTAGCTGCCGCGAGCGCTGCCGCCCGCCCAGGCGTGCGCGGCGCCGTGCACCACCCAGTGTTCCGCGAGCACCTTGCCGGCAACGTCGCGGTGCACGCTGCGCGTGCTGCGGCGCCTGCCGGCCGGCTCCCGGCTCGCAGCCAGCGGAAATTTCCTGCGCAACCCGTCCGACCCGCGCGACCGCAACATGCCCGAGCCGCCGATGCCCAAGGACGAATTCGTTCTGAAGTTCGTCAAGCCCTGAGGCTAGCCTGCGCCGCGCGGCGCGGATG
>JACMQP010000008.1 GCA_014376915.1 Ramlibacter sp. | reverse complement strand
GTGCGGCTGGCCTTGCTCACGATGCAACTGCCGTCGGCGGCGATCTCCGCAATCGGGAAGCCCACGTCCTCCAGCCCGGGGACGTCCTTCATGCCCGGGTCGGCGAAGTAGCCGCCCGAGACCTGGGCCCCGCATTCGAGCAGGTGGCCGGCCATGGTGGCGCCCGCCAGCGCGTCCCAGTCGTCGGCGCGCCAGCCGAAGTGCGCCATCGCCGGGCCGACGGTCAGCGACGGGTCGGCGACTCGCCCCGTCACGACCACCTGGGCGCCGGCGCGGATCGCCTGCGCGATTTCGAAGGCGCCCTGGTAGGCGTTGGCGCAGACAAAGCGCGCCTCGTCGAAGCCCACGCCCAGGTGGTCACGCAGGATCGGACGGGCACCGGCACCGGACAGGTCATCGCCCTTGACCACCGCGATGCGCGGAGCAGGCAGCCCCAGTTCAGCTGCCAGCCGCTGGATTACGCGGGCCGCGCCCTCCGGGTTGGCGGCGCCGAAGTTGCCAACGATGGTAATGCCGTGGGCCAGGCAATCGGCCAGCACCGGCCGCAGTTCCAGCTCCAGCAGCGGCTCGTAGCCGGCCTGCGGGTCGGCCCGCCGGGCCAGCTGCTGGGTCGCCAGCGTGCGTTCGGCCAGGTTCTCGAAAATCAGCGCCGCCGGGCCGCCGCGCTCGATCAGCGTGCGCACCACCGGCGCCGCCGCATCGGTGCGATCGCCGGAAAAACCCGCGCCGCAACCCACCGCCAGAGTCTGCATGTCAATCCTTCGCCTGATGGCGCCACTGTGCCCGAGCCGCCCCGGGATGTAAACGCGTGCGCAAAGCATGCAAGCCGGATTGCCCCGGTTTCGTGGTGGCGTCATCCAAGTACTTATCCCTTATCCTAGACACACGGCCGGGCTAGCCAGCGGCCGGCGAAAAAGAATTGCCGAAAGGGCGCCCTTGATGATCTCGACGCTTCCGATTGCCGACAGCGAAAAGAAATTCCAGGCGTTGACGGATTGTTCGCCGTTCGGCATCTTCCACACCGATGCCCGCGGCGCCGCCGTCTACACCAACGCCGCCTGGCAGCAGATGTCGGGCCTCAGCGAGGGGGAAACCCTGGGCGACGGCTGGAGCCGGGCGATCCACGACGACGACCGCGAACGGGTGATCGCCCAGTGGCTGGGGACCGTCGCGGCCGGCCACGACTTCGAAACCCAGTACCGGATCCGCCGTCCCGATGGCGTCGTGCGTCACCTGCAGGTGAAGGCGCACGCCCTGGACCCCGACGCGGACGGGGCGTGCGGCTATGTCGGGATGGCCCTGGACATCACCCCGCAGATCGACGCGGCGGAGCAGCTGCGCGACAACAACGTGCTGCTGCAGACCATGCTGGCCCACATCCCCTGCGGCATCAGCGTGTTCGACCGCAACCTGAAGCTGCAGGTCGGCAATCCGTTGTTCCGATCCCTGCTGGACCTGCCGGACAGCCTGTTCGAAGGCGGCCAGGCCGACTTCCGCAGCCTCAACATGTTCACCGCGAGGCGCCTGCGCCCGGAGGATTCGGAAACGGAGGTCGAGCGCCGGCTGCAGGCCGCGCTGCATCCGGATCAGCGGGTCCACGAGCTGTCCCGAGCCAACGGCCAGGTGCTGGAAGTGCGGCGGGCGCTGATGCCCGGCGGCGGCTTCGTCACGACGTACACCGACGTCACCGCCAACAAGAAGACGCTGCAGTCCCTGCGTGAAGCGAAGGAGGAGGCGGAGCAGGCGGCGCTTGCCAAGTCGACGTTCCTGGCCACCATGAGCCACGAGATCCGCACCCCCATGAACGGCGTGATCGGCATGACCAGCCTGCTGCTGGACACGCCGCTGACCGAGGAGCAGCGCGAATTCACC
>JACMQP010000523.1 GCA_014376915.1 Ramlibacter sp. | reverse complement strand
GATGGCCTGGAAGCGGCGATGCACCTGCAAAGCCGGGGCAAGACGTTGCACGTCACCTGGTTGGGCGATGAAGGCCTCGCGCCGGCAGATGCGGTGACGTCGCTGGCGCGCGCGCGCCAGGCCGGCGTTTCGATCAGCACACACCCGCCCGCCGCCTGGGACCTCGCGATCGACGCACTGCTCGGGATCGGCGCGGCACGCGCCCCCCAGGACCGCATGGCGGACTGGATCAGCCGCATGAACGCCGGGCCAGCTCCCGTTCTCGCCGTCGACATTCCCTCGGGCCTGCATGCGGACACGGGAACCGGCGCCGCGGCACGTGCCAGCCATACGCTCAGCCTGCTCACGCTCAAGCCGGGCCTGTTCACCGCGCAGGGCCGCGATGCCGCTGGGCAAATCTGGCTGGACGACCTCGGGGGCGCGGCCGGCGGCGCTGACGTCGCGCCGACAGCCGTGCTCTCGTCGGACTTCGCAGCAGTGAACCGCCTGCACGCCTCGCACAAGGGCAGCTATGGCGACGTTGCGGTGATCGGTGGCGCGGCCGGCATGGGCGGCGCTGCGCTGCTGGCGGCGTCGGCAGCCTTGCATGGCGGCGCGGGACGGGTGTTTGCCGGCTTGCTCGACGCCGCCGCGATGACAGTGGACGTTTCCCAGCCGGAACTGATGCTGAGGGCCTGGGAGTCGCTCGACCTCGCCGCCATGAGCGTGGCCTGCGGCTGCGGCGGCGGTGAAGCGGTGCGGTCGGCCCTGCCAAGGGTGCTGTCGACGGCGCGCGCCCTGGTGCTGGACGCCGACGCGCTGAACGCGATCGCCGCCGACCCGCAGCTGCAATCGCAGCTGAAAGCCCGGGCTGGCCGCGGCGGCCAGGCCACCGTCATCACCCCGCATCCGCTTGAAGCGGCGCGTCTGCTGGGTCGCAGCGCAGCAGACGTGCAGGCCGACCGGCTCGCGGCGGCCGGCGAGCTGGCGCGGCGTTTCTCGTGTGTCGTTGTGCTCAAGGGCTCGGGCAGCATCACGGCTGCTCCGGGCGAGCTGCCAGTCGTCAACTTCACCGGGAACGCGAAGCTGGCCACCGCCGGCACCGGCGACGTGCTCGCCGGCATGGTCGCCGCGCGCCTGGCACAGGGTGCTGCGGCTTTCGCGGCGGCCCACGAGGCCGTCCATGCCCACGGCGCCTGCGCCGACGCCTGGCCCGATGGCCCGGCCCTCACGGCATCGTCGCTGGCCGGCCGGGCCTGACGCTTCAGCCGCGCCCGACGAAGGGCATCTTGGTGGCCATCACGGTGTGGAACAACACGTTGGCTTCCAGCGGCAGGTTGGCCATGTACAGCACCGACTGGCCGACGACGTTCACGTCCATCATCGGCTCGGGGCGGATGTCGCCGTTGGCCTGGGGCACGCCCTTGGCCATCCTGGCGGCAAGCTCCGTGACGGCGTTGCCGATGTCGATCTGGCCCACCGCGATGTCGTACTTGCGGCCGTCGAGCGCGGCGGTCTTGGTCAGGCCGGTGACGGCGTGCTTGGTCGCGGTGTAGGCGATCGAGTTCGGCCGGGGCGCATGGGCCGAGATCGAGCCGTTGTTGATGATGCGCCCACCCATCGGCTGCTGCGACTTCATCGCCTTGAAGGCCTGTTGCAGGCAATAGAACATGCCGTTCAGGTTGGTGTCGACCACCCGCTTCCAGTCTTCGACCGTCACGTCTTCCAGCAGCGCCTGGCCCAGCCCCATACCGGCGTTATTGAACAGGAGGTCAACCCGGCCCCAGCTCTTGACCACGGTTTGGAACAGCGCCTGCACCGACGCGGGGTCGGTAACGTCGGTTGGCACGGCCAAGGCGCGGCCGTCTGCTTTCGCCTCCTGCACCACCTGCTGCAGCGCCTCGGCGCGTCGGCCGGCCAGCGCAACCTTCCAGCCGTCGTTCAGCAGCGCCAGCGCCGCCGCCTTGCCGATGCCCGAGCCACCGCCGGTGACGACCGCGACCCGGCCTTCATTCGCCTTAACAGCCATCTCGTTGTCTCCTTGTCAGCGCCGGCTCTTGCGGCTTTTCTTGGTGGCGGCCTTCTTGACGGCGGTCTTCAGCTCCTGGATCGGCGAGCGCGGCGCGTGGTCGGCCGCCGGGGCGGTCTTCCTGGCGGCGCGCTTGGTCGAAGCCTTCGCCGGCACGCCTGCACCCGCAGCCGCGGTCACGCCCTTGTCCTTCATCGCGCGCGCGACCAGTTCCTCGCCGTCCCGCACCAGCCGGAAGTCGATCTTGCGGCCGTCCAGGTCAACCCGGCTGACCTGCACCCGCACTCGCGTTCCGATCGCGTAGCGGATCCCGGTGCGCTCGCCGCGCAGTTCCTGGCGCGCCTCGTCGAACTTGAAGTATTCGCCCCCGAGCTCGGTAATGTGGACCAGGCCCTCCACATACATCGCGTCGAGCGTGACGAAGATGCCGAACGTGGTGGCCGAGGTGACCACACCGCCATATTCCTCGCCGAGATGTTCGCGCATGTACTTGCACTTGAGCCACGCTTCGACGTCGCGACTGGCTTCGTCGGCACGCCGCTCGTTCGCGCTGCAATGCAGGCCGGCGGCTTCCCAGGCCTGCACTTCGCGACTGGGCGGTTGCACCGGCTTTTTCAGCTTGTTGGTCGGCGCCCTGACGCGCGCGGCCAGCCGGCGCGCCAGCTTCTCGTGCGCTTCCCCCGGCGTCGGCAGCACCGGCAGCTGGTAGCGCTCGCCAGCCAGGACGGCCTTGATCACCCGGTGCACCAGCAGGTCCGGATAGCGACGGATCGGGCTGGTGAAGTGCGTATACGCGTCGTACGCCAGGCCGAAGTGGCCGCTGTTGATCGGCGTGTAGATTGCCTGCGACATCGAGCGCAACAGCATGCTGTGGATCTGCAGCGCGTCGGGCCGCTCCTTGGTGGCCTCGGCCACACGCTGGAACTCACCTGGCGCCGGATCTTCGCTCACCGTCTGGCCGACGCCGATCGCCTTGAGGTAGTTGCGCAGCAGTTCGACCTTTTCCGGGGTCGGGCCTTCGTGCACGCGGTACAGGCCTGGGTGCTTGCTTTCCTGGATGTAATCGGCGCTGCAGACGTTGGCCGCCAGCATCGATTCCTCGATCAGGCGGTGGGCTTCGTTACGGGTGCGCGGCACGATCTGCTCGATGCGGCCGCTGTCGTCGCAGATGATCTGCGTC
>JACMQP010000086.1 GCA_014376915.1 Ramlibacter sp. | reverse complement strand
GATGGACAGCATCATCGGCGACGACTTCGAGTTCGACGACGCGTCGATGGAGTCGGCGGTCGTCGACGAGAAAGAAGGAGCGGCCTCCGAAGTCGAGGACGCACCGGTCGTCAAATTCCTGCACAAGATGCTGCTGGACGCGTTCTCCATGCGCGCGTCGGACCTGCACTTCGAGCCCTACGAAACCACTTACCGGGTGCGCTTTCGGGTCGACGGCGAGTTGCGCGAAATCGCCTCGCCGCCGGTCGCCATCAAGGACAAGCTGGCCTCGCGGATCAAGGTGATTTCGCGCATGGACATCTCCGAAAAGCGGGTGCCGCAGGACGGGCGAATGAAGCTCAAGGTCGGCCCTGACCGGGTGATCGATTTCCGGGTCAGCACACTGCCCACGCTGTTCGGCGAGAAGATCGTGATCCGGATCCTGGACCCGAGCAGCGCCCGGCTGGGGGTCGATGCGCTGGGCTACGATCCGGTCGAAAAGGAGCGGCTGCTGGCCGCGGTGCAACGGCCGTACGGCATGGTGCTGGTGACTGGCCCGACCGGCTCGGGCAAGACCGTGTCGCTCTACACCTGTCTGAACCTGCTGAACAAGCCGGGCGTGAACATCTCCACGGCCGAAGACCCGTCGGAAATCAACATGCCGGGCGTCAACCAGGTCAACGTCAACGAGAAGGCCGGCCTGACCTTCGCGGCGGCCCTCAAGTCGTTCCTGCGGCAGGATCCGGACGTGATCATGGTCGGCGAAATCCGCGACCTGGAAACCGCCGATATCGCGATCAAGGCGGCCCAGACCGGCCACCTCGTCCTGTCCACGCTGCACACCAACGACGCGCCGACGACGCTGACGCGGATGCGCAATATGGGCATCGCCCCCTTCAACATCGCTTCCAGCGTGATATTGATCACGGCTCAGCGGCTGGCGCGGCGTCTTTGCCCCAATTGCAAGGCGCCGGCGGACATTCCGCATGAGACATTGCTGGACGCGGGGTTCAAGGCAGAAGAAGTCGACGGCAGCTGGACGCCGTACCGCCCGGTCGGCTGCAGCATGTGCAACAACGGCTACAAGGGCCGGGTCGGCATCTACCAGGTGATGCCGATCACCGACGAGATCCAGCGCATCATCCTGCGCGACGGCAGCGCGCTGGACATCGCTGTGCAGGCCAAGTCGGAAGGGGTCAACAGCCTGCGGGTGTCGGGGCTGAACAAGGTGAGGATGGGCATCACTTCGCTGGAGGAAGTGCTGGGCTGCACCAATGAATAAAACGGGCAATCAAGAGGGGTACGTCTGACATGGCCACGGCAGCAACCAAGATCACTGAGTTCGTCTTCGAATGGGAAGGCCGCGACCGCAACGGCAGGCAGGTGCGGGGCGAGACCCGTGCGGCCGGTGAAAACCAGGTCACCGCGTCGCTGCGCCGCCAGGGCGTGTCGCCGACCAAGATCAAGAAGCGGCGGATGCGCCGGGGCCAGCGCATCAGGCCCAAGGATATTGCCATCTTCACCCGCCAGCTCGCCACCATGATGAAGGCCGGCGTGCCGCTGCTGCAGTCCTTCGACATCGTCGGCCGCGGCAATGCCAACGCCAGCGTCACCAAGCTGCTCAACGACGTGCGCACCGACGTCGAAACCGGCACCTCGCTGTCAGGCGCCTTCCGCAAGTACCCGCTGTACTTCGACAACCTGTACTGCAACCTGGTCGAGGCCGGCGAGGCCGCCGGTATCCTGGAAGCCCTGCTGGACCGGCTGGCGGTCTACATGGAAAAGACCGAAGCCATCAAGCCCAAGATCAAGTCGGCGCTGATGTACCCGATCTCGGTGGTGGTCGTCGCCTTCGTGGTGGTCGCAGTCATCATGATCTTCGTGATCCCGGCGTTCAAGGAAGTGTTCAGCTCTTTCGGCGCCGATCTGCCGGCTCCGACGCTGATGGTGATCGCGCTGAGCGAGTTCTTCGTCAAGTACTGGTGGCTGATCTTCGGCGGCATCGGCGGCGGTTTATATTTCTTCATGCAAGCCTGGAAGCGCAACGAGAAGGTGCAAGCCTTCATGGACCGCCTGTTGCTCAAGATCCCGATCTTCGGCTCCCTGATCTACAAATCAGTGATCGCCCGGTGGACCCGCACGCTCGCCACCATGTTCGCCGCCGGCGTGCCGCTGGTGGAAGCACTGGACTCGGTCGGCGGAGCGTCGGGCAACTCGGTGTTCGCCAAGGCGACCGAAAAGATCCAGCAGGAAGTGTCCACCGGCACCAGCCTGACGGTGGCCATGACCAACACCAACCTGTTCCCCAGCATGGTGTTGCAGATGTGCTCGATCGGGGAAGAATCGGGTTCTGTGGACCACATGCTCGGCAAGGCAGCCGACTTCTTCGAGGCCGAGGTCGACGACATGGTCGCCGGCCTGGCCAGCTTGATGGAGCCAATCATCATCGTGTTCCTGGGCACCCTGATCGGGGGCATCGTGGTCGCCATGTATCTGCCGATCTTCAAGCTGGGCCAGGTCGTCTGATGTTCGGTTTGGTGGTGATCGACGCTGGCATCGCCGGTGTCCTGGGCCTGCTCGTCGGCAGCTTCCTCAACGTGGTGATCTACCGCCTGCCCAAGATGATGGAACGGCAGTGGGCCGCCGAGTGCGCCGACCTGCAGGGCCAGCCGGTGCCGGAAGCGCCGCCATTCAACCTGCTGCTGCCGCGCTCGCGCTGCGGCCACTGCGGCCACCAGATCCGCTGGTACGAGAACATTCCGGTCTTCAGCTGGCTCGCGCTGCGCGGCAAGTGCTCCGCCTGCCGCAAGCCGATCAGCTTGCGCTACCCGGTGGTCGAACTGGTGATCGGCGCGCTGTTCCTCTATTGCATCTATCGCTGGGGCGCCACTCCGGCCGGACTGGCCTGGTGCGGCTTCTCGGCCGCCATCGTGGCACTGGCGATGATCGACTGGGACACGACGCTGTTGCCGGACGACATCACGCTGCCGCTGCTGTGGGCCGGCCTCATTTGCGCCGCGCTGCGCTGGACCAGCGTGCCGCTGGCGCAAGCGGTTTGGGGCGCAGTGGCGGGCTACATGTCGCTGTGGCTCGTCTACCAGGGCTTCAAACTGCTCACCGGCAAGGAAGGAATGGGCTTCGGCGACTTCAAGCTGTTCGCCGCGCTCGGCGTCTGGTTCGGCTGGCAGGCGCTGGTGCCGATCATCCTGATGGCGTCGGTGATCGGCGCGATCGTCGGCATCGCGATGAAGTTCACGAGCGGCCTGCGCGAAGGCGGCCATGTCCCGTTCGGTCCGTTCCTGGCCGGCGCCGGTCTGACTGCCATGGTCTTCGGCCCCGACTCGATCCTGCGGGCCGTCGGCTTGTAGCCATGACGACGGCGCTGCGGGTCGGGCTCACCGGTGGCATCGGCAGCGGCAAGAGCACCGTGCTGCAGATGCTGGCCGCGCTCGGGGCGACGCCGATCGACGCGGATGCGATTTCACGCAGCGCCACGGCCGCCGGCGGCCCTGCCCTCCCGGAGATCGCGCGGCAATTCGGCCGGCACTTCATCGGCACCGACGGCGCACTCGACCGGCCCCTGATGCGCGAGCATGCTTACGTCGACGCCAAGGCGCGCCAGCAGCTCGAGGCGATCATCCATCCGCTGGTGGGCGCCGAGAGCGCGCGCCTGGTGCAGGTCGCGCTGGACGCCGGCAGCAGGTGCATCGTGTTCGACATCCCGCTGCTCGTCGAATCGGGCCGCTGGCGGCAGCAGGTGGACCAGGTCGCGGTGGTCGACTGCTCGCCGGCCACGCAGGTCGCGCGCGTGGTGGCGCGCAGCGCGCTGACGCCGCAGCAGGTCGAAGCAATCATCGCCGCGCAGGCGCCGCGACTGCAGCGGCTGGCGGCCGCTGACGTCGTGATCTGCAACGAGGGGCTCACACTGTTGCAGTTACAGGCGGAAGTGGCGCAGGCCGCGAAACGCTTCGGGCTATGATGGCGGCCTTGCCGGAACCCGACGCAGCGTGATCCTCTACGAATATCCTTTCAACGAACGCATCCGCACCTACCTCCGGCTGGAACACCTGTTCCGGCGGCTGAGCCTGCTGGTTCCCCGCGACCACCCAGTCGACCACCACTACGCGCTGGCAACCATCTTCGAAGTGATGGACGTCGGCGCCCGCGCCGACCTCAAGTCCGACGTGATGAAAGACCTGGAAAAGCAGAAGCAGGCGCTCAACGCCTACCGCGGCAATCCAGCCATCGCCGAGCAGGTGCTGGACGACATCATCGGCAAGCTTGACGGCTGCTTTTCCGCCCTGAACAACCTGCCGGGCAAGGCGGGCCAGACCCTGACCGAGAACGACTGGCTGATGAGCATCCGCAGCCGGATCAGCATCCCGGGCGGCACTTCCGAGTTCGACCTGCCGGCCTATTACGCCTGGCAGCACCGGGAGCCGGCGGCGCGCCGGGTCGACCTCGAGCGCTGGGCCTCGACGCTCGCGCCGCTGGCCGAATCCATCCACATGCTCCTTCGGCTGCTGCGCGAAGCGGGCTTGCCGCAGAAGGTGATGGCCAGCGCCGGCCAGTTCCAGCAGAACCTGCCAACCGGCCGCACCTTCCAGCTGCTGCGCCTGCGGATCGACCCAACCCTGGGCCTGGTGCCCGAAATCAGCGGCAACCGCCTCATGGTCTCCGTGCGACTGATGCTGGAAGAAGCCGGCGACCGACTGCAACCTAGCACCGACAACGCAAGCTTTGAACTCACGCTCTGTTCCTGAGTCGCAGGTGTCATGAGTCAGAGCAATCCAACGGGCGTGAAGCCCCGTATCGTCCGCTGCCCAGCCTGCGGCGGCGACAGCGTGTATGCCCCGGCCAATGCGTTTCGGCCGTTCTGCGGCGAACGCTGCAAGAACATGGACTTTGGCGCCTGGGCGAGCGAGAACTTCCGGGTCGCCAGCGAGGCGCCGCCCGACGACCAGCCTTTCGGCGACGCCAAGCTGCAGTAAGGCCTAGCCGGCACCCGAATGCGTGGCGCCCGGGAACTAGCGCTCGGCCGCGAACCACTGCAACACCGGCACCGTGCCCGGCAGCACCGGCTGCACCTGCACCGGCAAGGTCTGCCACGCGCAGGACTGGCCTTCGTGCATCTGCAGCTCGCCTTGCCACTCGAACACCTTGCAAAAATTGAGCCGCACCAGCGCGTGCGGATAGTCGATCCGCTCGACCTTCCAGGGGTGAACGGCGCCGATGGTGATGCCGATCTCCTCGTGCAGTTCGCGACGCAGGGCCTGCTCCACCGTTTCGCCAGGCTCGACCTTGCCGCCCGGAAATTCCCAGTAGCCTTCGTAAACCTTGCCGGCAGGGCGCGACGTCAGCAGGAAGGCGCCGTCAGCGCGCAGCAGCACTCCGACCGCAACTTCCACTTCCTTGCGATCCGGCCCGCCTTCGCGAGGCCGCTCGCCGTGCGCCACCAGCACGGGCTGGTTCATGCAGGATGCCGGCCGGCATAGTCGCGGGCGAACTGGTAGGCAACGCGGCCGCTGCGCGAGCCGCGCTCCAGCGCCCACACCAGCGACTCGGCGCGGGCGGCCTCGATGTTCGCGAGCGTCACGCCGAAAGACGACAGCCACTGCGCCGTGATGGCCAGGTATTCGTCCTGCGTGAAGGGATAGAAGCTCACCCAGAGACCGAACCGTTCGGACAGCGATATCTTCTCTTCCACCACCTCGCCTGGATGCACTTCGCCATCGTCGGTGTGCGTGTAGCTGAGGTTTTCCTTCATGTACTCGGGCAACAGGTGGCGCCGGTTGCTGGTCGCGTAAATCAGCACGTTCGGCGTCGACGCAGCCACCGAGCCATCGAGGATCGACTTGAGCGCCTTGTAGCCCGGCTCGCCATCCTCGAAGCTCAGGTCGTCGCAGAAGACGATGAACTTCTCGGCGCGCCCCGCGACCACATCGACGATGTCGGGCAAGTTGGTGAGGTCGGCCTTGTCGACCTCGATCAGCCGCAATCCCCTGGGCGCGTACTCGTTCAGGCAGGCCTTGATCAGCGATGATTTTCCGGTGCCCCGGGCGCCGGTCAGCAGCACGTTGTTGGCCGGCAGGCCCTGCACGAACTGCTGAGTGTTGCGCTGGATCTTTTCCTTCTGCGGCTCGATTTCTTTCAGGTTGTCCAGCCGGATGTCGGCCACGTGGCGCACCGGTTCCAGGGCGCCGTGCCCCGAGGAGCGCTTGCGGTAGCGCCAGGCGATCGACTGACTCCAGTCGGGAGACGTCAGAGGCTGCGGCAGCACCGCTTCGATGCGCGTGAGCAGTTGCGCAGCGCGCTCGATCAGCTGCTCGAGTTTTTCGTTCATGAGCGGTAGTCGGCGTTGATGGTCACGTAGTCGTGGCTGAAGTCGCAGGTCCAGACCGTGTCGGCGACGTTGCCACGGCCGAGCACCACGCGCACGGTGATCTCGCTTTGCTTCATCACGCGCTGGCCGTCCTCCTCGCGGTAAGCCGGATTGCGGCCGCCTTGCACGGCGACATGGACGTCGTCGAGGTACAGGTCGATCTTGCTCTGGTCCAGGTCGGCGATGCCGGCATAGCCGACTGCCGCCAATATCCGCCCCAGGTTCGGATCGCTGGCGAAGAACGCGGTCTTGACCAGCGGCGAATGCGAGATCGCATAGGCGACCTTCAGGCACTCCTCGGTGCTCGCGCCGCCCTCCACCCGCACCGTGATGAACTTGGTCGCGCCCTCACCGTCGCGCACGATGGCCTGGGCCAGCTTCAGGGCAACCTCCAGCATGGCGGCCTTCAGCGCCTGGCCGGCGGCGCTGTCCAGCGCCGTGATCTCGTCATGTGCCGCCTGATTGGTGGCGATGACCACGAACGAATCGTTGGTCGACGTGTCGCCGTCCACCGTCACCCGGTTGAACGAGCCACCGGCGAGCACGCGCGTCAACTGCCGCATCAGGGTGGGCGCCACCCTGGCGTCGG
>JACMQP010000522.1 GCA_014376915.1 Ramlibacter sp. | reverse complement strand
TTGGCGCCGGTTGCCTTGTTGTAGTCGGAGGCCCACTTCGAATAAAGCGGTGCCGGGAAGCTGGCGCCGGCGCCGGTCGCGTCCTGGGCGGCGGCGGTGCCGGCGAAGGACAGGACCGAGAAACCGGCCAGCGACAGGGCGGCGGTACGAAGGATCTGGTTGTTCATGGGGTTCACCTCTGGTTGGGATGGGACTGGAGCGACTTTACGAAGCTTGTGTGACAGACGCATGACAGCGCTGTCACGGTACTGTCACGGGCCGCCCCTAGCCTCACCTGGTCACCAACTCCCGAGCAACACCACCATGCTGAATCTTCGCGTCCTTTTCGCTGCTCCCCTGCTGGCCGTGCTGGCCGGCTGCGCCACCCCCTTGGCCCCGGTGTCGGTGGCCGACACGCTGGCGCGCGACCCGCAGCTCAGCACACTCAACGGCCTGGTGCAGCAGGCCGGCCTGGCCGACATGCTCCGCGGCGCCGGGCCCTACACCCTCTTCGCCCCGACCAACGAGGCGTTCAAGGCGGTGCCCGCCAAAACGATGGACGAACTGAAAGATCCGGCTCGATTGAAGGCAGTGCTGAGCTACCACGTCCTGCCGGCGCGCATCACTGCTGCCGAGATCAAGACCGGCAACGTCAAGACGGCCAACGGTGCCGAGGTCGGACTGGCGCGGGCCGGCGATTTCGTGACGGTGGAAGACGCCATGGCCCAGGGCCACGAGGTCATGGCCAGCAACGGCGTGGTCTATTCGATCGACCGCGTCCTGCTGCCGCCGCGTCGCTGAATGCAGCGCGCTTGCCCATGAACGCATCCCTGACCGGTCTCAGCCGCAGGCTGGCCCTGCAGTCGGCCGCCGCGACGGTCTTCACGACCACCGGCGCCGCCTGGGCCCAGCCCGGGCGCCTGCCGGGCCGCCCGATCACGGTGGCACAGATCGTCGACGCATCCAACGAGCAGCAGGATGTCGCCAGGGATTTTCTGATCGGCTCGCGCGCGGCATGGCAGGACATCAACAGCCGCGGCGGTTTGCGCGGGCGGCCGGTCCAGCATTCGGCCATCGAGGTGGACGGCACGCCGGCCAGCCTGGCGGCCGCCGTCCAGTCGATCCGCGATAACCCCGCCTGCGTCGCAATCTCGGGCACTGTGAGCGACCCGGTCGCGTTGCAACTGGTGGGGCTGCTGCGCAAGGAGGGACTGAACATCGCTCATGTGGCGCCCTGGCTGCAGAGCTCGATCATGGAGATCGATGAACGCACCTTTCCCATCTTCGCGGCGCGCCAGGAGCAGATCGCCCACGCGCTGAAGTCGCTGTCGGCGACCGGCGTGCAGGAAGTCGGCGTCGTGTTCGCCTCCCGCCGCGAACACGACCTGTACCGCAACGACGCGGCCCGCAGCGCCGCCGAACTCAGGCTCAGGCTGCGCAGCTACCCGGTCGGCACCGACCTGGCGCAACTGGGCCAGCGGATGGACCGGGCCACCCCCGCCGTCCTGCTGTTCATCGGCGGCACGCCCGAGCTGGTGCAGTTCACCCAGGGGTTGGATCGGCAGGCACGGCAGCGGTACGTGGTGGCGCTGGCCGACGTCAACCTGCAGACCGTGCTGCAGATGGGCGGCGCGAAGTCCACGCCCGTGATCGCGACCCAGGCGGTCCCGATGGTCACCGCCTCGTCGGTGCCGATCGTGCGGCGCTACCGGGAGGTGATGGCAAGGCTGTTCGACGAACCGCCGGTGGCCCTGAGCCTGGCCGGCTTCATCGCCGCCCAGTACACGTACCAGGTATTGGCCGACATCGACGGCCCGGTCAGCCGCGCAACCGCCCTGGCAGCATTCCAGAAGCGCAGTGCGGTCGACCTGGGCGGCTATCGCGTCAGCTTCGATGCGAAACACCGCAGCGCCACTTACGTCACCCAGAGCATGCTCACCGCGGACGGACGGGTGGTCGGTTAAAGACCTGGACCAGGCCCGCTCCCACCGGGACGGATGCTATGCTGACCGCCGCTCCCTGAAACCCTGCTCGATGCAAAACGGAACCCTGCTTGCCGCGGTCGATCTCGGGTCGAACAGCTACCGGCTCGAAATCGGCCGCCTCGACCACGGGCAGATCCACCGTACCGAATACCTGAAGGAAACCGTGCGCCAGGGCAACGGTCTGGACGAGGGGCGCAACCTCACGCCCGAAGCGATGCAGCGCGGCTGGGATTGCGTCGCGCGGTTCGGCGAGCGGCTGGCAGGGTTCAAGAAGGCACAGGTCCGCGCTGTCGGCACCCAGACCCTGCGCGAGGCGCTCAACCGCGACGTGTTCCTGGAGCGCGCCCACGCCATCCTCGGCTTTCCGATCGACGTCATCTCCGGCCGGGAAGAGGCGCGGCTGATCTACCAGGGGGTCGCTCACCTGCTGCCGCAGTCGGACGAGCGGCGGCTGGTCGTCGACATCGGCGGGCGCTCGACCGAACTGATCCTTGGCCGGCACTTCGCCGCCGACGTGACCGAAAGCTACCGGGTCGGCAGCGTCGCGTGGTCGATGAAATACTTCCCCGAAGGCCTGTTCACCGAAAGCGCATTCACGCGGGCCGAGGTTGCGGCGAAGGCCGTGCTGGACGAAGCGCTCGGCTCCTACCGGCGCGGCGACTGGGACGTGGCCTACGGCGCCTCCGGCACCATCGGCGCGGTGGCCGACGTGCTCGGGGCGGCGGGCTGGCCGCCCGGCGTCATCAACCGCGATGGCCTGGCATGGCTGCACGAGCGCCTGCTGGCCGCGCGATCGGCCGACAAGCTGCGGCTGGACGGCATCAAGGACGACCGTCGCCCGGTGATCGGCGGTGGCTTGAGCGTGCTGCAGGCGGTGTTCGACCTGCTGGAGATCGACGAGATGCAAGCTGCCCAGGGCGCCCTGCGGCATGGCGTCCTGTACGACCTGCTGGACCGCGAGCATAGCGAAACCGACATCCGCTCCAGCACCGTGCAGCGGCTGGCCTCCAAATTTGGCGTCGATGCACCGCAGGCGACACGGGTCGGCAAGGTCGCGGGCCAGTTGCTGCGCCAGCTTCGCAGCGGCGACAGCACGCTCGAACTCGACCGGCAGCAGCGCAAGCTCGGCTGGGCCACCCAGCTGCACGAAATCGGCAGCCAGATCGCGCACAGCGATTACCACAAGCATGGCGCCTACATTCTGGACAATGCCGACGCGCCCGGTTTCGCCCAGCCGGAACTGCACCGGCTCAGCTTGCTGGTGCTGGGCCACCGCGGCAAGCTGCGCAAGCTCGATGCGGACTTCGAGGACGACCTGTTCGTGCACCAGCTGCTGTGCCTGCGGCTGGCGGTGATCTTGTGCCACGCGCGGCGCGACCCGGACCTCAAGGGCTTGCAGTTGAGCGGCGACGGCCATGTCATCACGCTCAGCCTGCGGCCGGACTGGCCCGCGGCCTGGCCGCAGTCGGCGCACCTGCTGCGCGAAGAAGTCATTGCCTGGCAGAAGACGCCCTGGATCCTGGCCCTGGCGTGACCGGCAGTTTCACTCCCAGAACGGGCGGGTTCGGGAAAACGCCTCGACCGCCCGCTGGCAAGCCAGCGCATGGGGCTCACGTCGGGCACTCAGCCAGCCGACAGCGAACCAGGCCTCGGGCTGCTGCGGTGCCAGCGCGCGGTAGGCGTGCAGGGCCATCAGCTCGTCGTTGTACCCGCCCAGTGCATCCTGCAGCGGCTTGAGGCTGTCGGCGAAGGCCCGGGTCTTGCGTGAGCGGAACAGCGGCGCGGCGAATTCGGCCAGATAGCGCATGCGCTTGACCCGCTTGCGCACGCGGTGCTGGTGCGGCTCGTCCAGGCTGGCGAAACGGGCGCCGTCCTTGAGCACCAGCGCATGGAGTCTGGCCAGCGCCTTGCGGACGCGCTTCTTCGTCTCGTCATGGCCCGGACCGTCGTGACCGGCTTCGCGGTGCACGAACGCGAGCAGTGCCAGCAGGCTGTCCTGGAACGCGGGCGAGCGCACCGCCAGGCCTGGATCGGGAACGTCGGTCGCCAGCGCCGCGGCCTCGACGGCCGGACCGCCCGCCCCCTCGATCACCGGTTCGACGTTGCGCCCCAGGTGGCCCTGGTCGCGATGGCGACCCAACGCCCGGAACACCTCGACCAGCGGCGCTTCCCAGGCCTTATCGATTCCATCGGTGAGTCCGGCCAGTTCCCGCAGCGCCGTGCGTAGCCGCCGGATGCCCACGCGCAGCTGGTGGATGTGTTCGGCGTCTGTGCTACCGCCGGCGATTTCGCTGGCATATTCCGTGACCTGCTCCAGACAGGCGCCGACGACAGCCTGCACAAAGGCGTGGCCGCCGGCGCGGCGCTCGATGCCGCGTGCCCGTGCGACGTGCGCCGGCGGCGCAACCGTGCCCGCCAGCCGCTGACCTTTCATGGACTTGCTGATGGTGCTGAGCCAGAGGCCATGGATGCGGCAGCCTTCGCGCGCCAGCAGCACCGCATCCTCGGGTCGGCCCTGTTTCAGTTCCAGTTCCAGTTCGCGCAAGGGCGACGACTGGGCGCCAGCGACGATGCGGCCTTCGTCGAGCGCGATTTCCACCTCGGATTCGCCGCGCCGCACGCACACGGACAGGCGGGTGACGTCGGTTTCGTACAGCGGAATGAGCCGCGGGACGGCGGCGTCCGCCTTGCTTCCGAGTGCGCGCCGGATTGCATCCCCGACCGCCGTCCCGCTGTGGCGCGCCAGGTCCACCGCTGGCACCAGGCCGGCCTCGTCGGGGGCCACCGGCGCGTTGTGCTCGAGCCGCTCGAGCGGGCCGCGGCCGGGGGCCTTGGCGGTCTGCACCCACTTGCGGCCTTCCTGGCGCATCCGCACCACGATGCCATCCGCGACCAGCGCGCCGTCCTGGGTGTCGAAATAAGTGGCGCGCAGCCGTTGCCGCGCCGCGTCGCCCTGCCTGAGCGCGTCAAGCAGCGGCTGCAGCCGCGGTGCGGGAATTTCCAGCTTGAGTTCGAATTCGGTCACGGCCATTCATCATAGAAGAACGGTCGTGGCGCCAGGAAGGCAGACTTTCATTGCGCACCTGTTGCGAGGCCGGCCGATCGATCGCATCGATGTGTTGCTCACCGAGCTTGAAGCGCGACACTGTCTGCAGCAGCGAGGTGGCCTGCTCCTTCATCGATTCGGTTGCCGCCGTGGCTTCCTCCACCAGCGAGGCGTTCTGCTGCACCACCTGGTCCATCTGCGTGATGGCGGTGTTGACCTGCTCGATGCCGGAGCTCTGCTCCTGGCTGGCGGCGGCAATCTCGGCGATCAGCTCGCTGACCTTGCTGACCGATGTGACGATCTCCTGCATGGTCTTGCCGGCGGCGTCGACCAGCTTGGTGCCGGCCTCGACCTTGTCGACCGAGTCGCCGATCAGGCCCTTGATTTCCTTGGCCGCCGCGGCGCTGCGCTGGGCCAGGCTGCGCACTTCGGCGGCAACCACCGCGAAGCCGCGGCCCTGCTCGCCGGCCCGCGCCGCTTCCACCGCAGCGTTGAGCGCCAGGATGTTGGTCTGGAAAGCGATGCCGTCGATCACCCCGATGATGTCGGAGATCTTCCGGGACGACTCCGAGATCCCGGTCATGGTGCTCACCACCTGGCCGACCACCTGGCCGCCCTTGCGCGCGAC
>JACMQP010000085.1 GCA_014376915.1 Ramlibacter sp. | reverse complement strand
TGCCCAAGCCCACAGCCGTATGGCTTGGCTATCTGGTCCCAGAGCTGTTGCTTCCAGTCATCATCGCGGTGGCACATCATGGCGCCGCGTGAAATGCAGCTGCGTAACCAAGCGCGGTCGAACCCTCTCCTCATGTCAAACGTCGAGGCTGCATTTTTGTATCCTGCCGATTGACCTGTTTGTGATGTGAAGCGTCGAAGGTCCAGTGCTCGACGCAGACCTGGGCGACTCGCACGAGCGACAGAAGACCTGAACAATCGACCCCAGTGAGGGAGGTATGCAGTCACTCGAAGTCAAGGTCCCGCCACCAGCCGTCGCAGCAGCGGTTGCGGTCGTGATGTGGGGCATTTCCCGGCTCCTGCCGCTGTTCCAGCTTTCCAGCGCTCTGCGCGTCGGTGCGGCCGTAGCAGTCGTGTCGGTGGGGATCGGGTTCAGCGCTGCGGGGATCATTGCCTTTCGGCGGGCGCGGACAACGGTCAACCCCGCGAAGCCGGAACAGGCCACTTCACTGGTCACCTCGGGCGTCTATCGAATCACACGAAATCCCATGTACGTGGGGCTTTCATTCGTTCTTGTGGCGTGGGCGGTGTTCCTGTCGTCGGCCTGGGCGTTGTTTGGGCCGGTTGCTTTCGTGCTCTATATCCGTCGCTTGCAGATCGCTCCCGAGGAGCGGGCGCTCGCCAGGCTGTTCGGCAGCCAGTACGCGGACTACCGGGCAAGGGTGCGCCGATGGCTGTGAGGCCACAATTCACCGAACCGCAATGTTCGGCCTTTCATCGTTGGGCAAATCGTTCCGTCAACCATTAGAAAGTTGATTGCCCCATGTCACCTGACGACCCGGCCTCCAAGGGTGCTCCCGCTGCGCTTGTGTTGGTCAAGGTCGTCCATACGGTGGCTTGGGCATTCTTCGCTGGCTGCATCCTGGCAATCCCGCTTGTCTCGTGGCAGGGCAAGCACGCCGCGGCGGCATGGCTTACGGCCATCGTTTTCGTGGAGATCGCCATCTTGTTGATCAACGGGTGGCGCTGCCCGCTAACCTCGGTGGCCGCCCGCTTCACCGACGAGCGGCATGAAAATTTCGATATCTATCTGCCCCTCTGGCTGGCCAGGCACAACAAGCTGATCTTCGGAGTTCTCTTTTGCCTGGCCATCGCCTTTGCCTTCTTCCGGTGGCGTGCGCAATGACGATTGGTGCTGGTGTGCCGACGGGCGCGCGCCTGCACTGAACGACAATGCCGGGCGGAGGAAAAAAACCATGAAACGCATCATCCTGATCCTGATCCTGGCCGCGATCGGCTGGTATGGCTGGGGCAAGTACCAGGACCACGGCAGGGCGCAGCGCGAAGCGGCGCTCGCCAGCAAACCCGCCAAACAGGCGCTGCCGCTGGGCAAGGGCGACGCGGGCGTCTCTTTCTTCACCTGCGACGGCCGCAGCCAGTGCAAGCAGATGACCTCGTGCGAAGAGGCCAGCTACTTCGTCAAGAACTGCCCCGGTTTCGAGGCCGGCATCTCCGGCGAGGATGCCTCCTGCGTGCAGCAGTGGTGCAGAAAATAGGATGGAAGCGCGCAAACTGCGGGTCGGCCAGCCGATCACGCCTGAAGAATTCGAGGAACTGAGCGACGAACAGCTGGTGCGTCTGGTGCCGAAGGCCTACCGCGAATTCTTTCCCGGCAAGGACGTCTGCGCCGACGGCCACTTCTACCTGCACGACGGCAGCGCGTGGTGCTTCTTTCGCGGCGACCTGCTGGACCAGTGACGCGACGTCACACCAGCCCGAACCACCCTAGCAGCGCACCGCCGCCGAGCAGCCATAGGATGTGCAGCCGGGTGCGCCAGACGATCAGCGCCGCGACGCCGGTCACCAGCCACAGAGGCCAGTCGCGCGCCGCATAGCTGGCGCCGGTGGCCAGGATCCAGCCGGTCGCCACCAGCAGCGCCACCACGATCGGCGCCATGCCCTGCTTGAAGGCGCGCACGCCGCGCAGCTCGCGGTTGGCCTGGCTCCAGCGGGCGGCCAGGTAGGCGAGGGTGGTGCTGGGCACCATGATGCCGGTCATCGCCAGCACCAATCCGAACGCGGCCAGCGGCAGGCCACCGGCGTTCAGGCCGACATGCCATCCCATCAGCGCGACGAACAGCACGTTGGGGCCGGGCGCCGACTGCGCGATGGCGATCGACGCGCTGAACTGCGGATCGGTTAGCCAGTGGCGGCTGTCGACCAGGTAGCGGTGCATGTCGGGCGCGGTGGTGATGGCGCCGCCGACCGACAGTAGCGACAGCGTCGCAAAGTGCGTGAACAGGTCAAGCCAGTCCTGGCTGCTCATGGCGACCGTCATGGCGACAGCTTCCGCCACGTGAGCACGCAGGAAACGCCGCCCAGGCCCAGCAGCACACCCAGCAAGGGCAACCGCAACAGAGCGATCGCGATGAAGGTGGCCACTCCCAGCACGGCGCAAAGCGGCACGCCCAGCGGGTGCTTCTTCAGTGCGGCGAAGAGCTTCAGGCCGGTGGCCGTGATCAGGCCCGCGGCCACGGCGCCCATGCCCCGCAGCGCGCCGGCGACGTGCGGATTGCCGGCGTACTGGGCATAGATCAGCGCCAGGGTGATCACCACCATCAACGGTGCCGTCAACATGCCCGCCACCGCGACGATGGCCCCCCGAAAGCCGAAGTAGCGGCTGCCGACCACCACGGCCAAGTTGATCACGTTGGGGCCAGGCATGATCTGCGCCACCGACCATTCCTCGACGAATTCCTCGCGCGTCATCCAGCGCTTTTTCTCCACCAGTTCGCGCTGCACCACGGCCAGCACGCCGCCGAAGCCCTGCAACGCCAGCAGGGTGAAGGAAACGAAGAGATCGCTGAGGGACTGCGGTTGCGGCCTGCGTTCGGGCTCTGCCGGCACCGGCGCAGCGGGTGGAAAACTCATGGATCGGATTATCGTTGGACCGGTGGTGCCGGCTGGATGGCCAGCCGGAGTCCAGTCGGGATCAAGGCCAGCGCGGCGCCGGCCCAGGCCGTCCCAGGGGACCTTGCTCAGAGCCTGAGCTCCCAGGTTTCGCCGACCAGGTCCTTGACGCCGTAGGCCTCGAACCGTTCGCTGGCCGTGAGCACGAAGCCGCGCGCCTGGTAGATGGCCCGCGCCGCGACCAGGTGACCGTTGGTCCACAACACCAGCTTGCGGTACTGCTTCGCGCGGGCGAAGGCGATGCACTCGTCCACCAGCCGGCCGCCAAGGCCCAGGCCGCGCGCACCGGCGGTGAGGATCAACAACCGCAGCTGTGCCACGGTGGCGGACTTCTGCACCACGAAGACGGCGCCGACCCGCTCGCCGTCGACCTCGGCCATCCAGCCTCGCTCGCGCGCCGGCTTGAAGTTCTTGATGAAGCCGGCGGCGATCTCGGCCACCAGCCCTTCGAACTCCCAGTTGAAGCCGTATTCCTGCGCATAGACCTCGCCGTGCTGCGCCACCACCCAGCCCATGTCGCCGGGAGCCGGGGCACGCAGCGTCGTCGCGGGCGCGGCGGCAGCAGCCGGCTCGGTCGGATCCAGCAATCGGTGCAGCAGGTCCATCGCCTCGATCACGCGTTTGCGCGCGGGCGGCCGCAGCGGCGCCAGCAGCGCCGCTGCCTCGTCGCGCGAGCGCCGCTGCAGGGGCGCGAAGGCCTGGTGGCCAGCTTCGGTGAGTTTCAGCAGGCTCTGCCTCGCATCGTCCGGCGACGGCGCGCGCGCCAGCCAGCCGTTGCCGTGGAAGCGGCGCAGGATGCGACTGAGATAGCCCGCGTCCAACACCAGGTCGCGCGCCAGCGCGCTGGCCGTGGGGTGCTGGCGATGCGCCAGCTCGTCCAGCACGCGGACTTCGGTCAGCGACAGTTCGCTGCCCAGGGCGGGCGCGAGCGCGCCGATGTGCTGCGTGTAGAAACGGTTGAAGCCCCGGACCGATCTGACGTGGGCGATAGATACGGCGGGCGCTGGCGCTTTCGTCATTTACCCATGGTCAGGCAAATGGTTGCCTCAGTCAAGCATCCGGGCTTGCGCCCCGGAGCCTAGTTGACAGCGCGCAAGCCAGCCGGGTCGAACGGACGCCATTGCCCATCGGGCTGGGACAGGCGGTGGGTGATGGCCTCCAGCACCTTCGGGTGCGACGGCAGGCCGCGGTGGGTCGCGCCATCGACCTCGATGTTTTCCGATTGCGCGGTTTCTTTCTCGACGCACATCGACCATGGCACCAGGCCGTCGCTCTTGCTGTAGATGGAGGTCGATGGCACCGGTGGGCTTTGGCTCAGCCGATGGCGCAGGTTGACTGTCAGGTTGCCGTAGCCGCTTTCGAGCACCTTGATCAGCGGGCAGCGCTGCTGCGCATCGGCGCTGGTGTTGAAGGGCGTGCCCAGCGTGATGACCTGGCGCACCAGCGGGTTGGTGCGCTTGGCCAGTTCGCGTGCGTAGATGCCGCTCAAGCTCCAGCCGAGCAGGGTGACGCTCGACGCCTCGATTTCCGCCACGTCGATCACTTTTTCTTCGAGCTCGCGCAGCCAGCGGTTCAGGTTGCGGTCGCGCGGGCCGGTGTCAACACCCATGCCCCAGTCGTAACTGACGAAGCCCGCATCATCCAGCACCTGCCGCAGCGGCGCGGTGCTGTCGGGGCCGCCGCCCAGCACCGGGAACACGATCACGGGCTGGCCTTGGCCGAGATAGACGGTGGCGTCGCCCTGGCGGCGGGTGGAGGGGGCACAGCGCTTGAGCAGTGCGCGCAACGGGAGCCGCAGCGCGTCGAGCGCGGGAGCCGCCGGTCGCACCATCGACATGAATCCAGCCTGAGACATCTCCACTCCATTGCCGAATGACGGCTGTGAAGTCGCAGATGCTAGGCAGACTCGTGCCCGCTGGTTCCCGGCACAAGCCGCGTTGTGGAGTAGGAGAGTGCCTACGCGAAACGTTTGAGCATGCGGATGATCCGTTCGGCGAAGGGGCCGTAAGGGGGTTGCAGCATCGCTGTCCCGGACCAGCGCGATTGCGCGAACACCGGCTTGTCCATGGAGAAGATCCGGAAGCCGTAGTCGCCGTGGTAAGCCCCGCTGCCACTGGCGCCGACGCCGCCGAACGGCAGGTTTTCCTGCGCGATGTGCAGCAGCACGTCGTTCACCGTGACGCCGCCCGAAATGGTGTCGCGCAGCACCTGGTCGCGCCGGTGGCCATCCTTGCCGAACCAGTACAGGGCCAGCGGGCGTGGCCGCGCGTTGACGAAGGCGATCGCTTCTTCCGGCGAACCATAAGCCACCACCGGCAGCACCGGGCCGAAGATCTCTTCCTGCATCACGGCCATGCCGTCTGCCACGTCCAGCAGCAGCGTCGGCCGCATCTTGCGGCGTTCCGGCGCCTCGGGCTCGCGCGCCGGGTCGATCGCCACTACGCGTGCGCCTTTGGTCCGCGCATCCTCGACCAGCGCCTGCAGCCTGTCGCGATGCCGGGCGTTGACGATGCTGGTGTAGTCGGGGTTGCGCTCCAGCGTCGGGTACATCCGCGCCGTCGCCCGGGTGAACGCATCGACGAAGGCCGGCACCAGCGGCGCGGGGCACAGCACGTAGTCGGGCGCGATGCAGGTCTGGCCCGCGTTGAGCAGTTTGCCGGCGGCGATCCGGCCGGCGGCGTCCACCACATCGCAACTGGCGTCCAGGATCGCGGGCGACTTCCCGCCCAGCTCCAGCGTCACGGGCGTCAGGTTGGCTGCCGCGGCGATGGCGACCTGGCGTCCGACCGCGGTCGAGCCGGTAAACAGCAGGTGATCGAAAGGCAGGCTCACGAACTGGCGGCCGACGTCGGCGTCGCCGGTCACGACCGCGCATTCGTCGGCGGCGAAGCTGCTTGCGACGAGTTGCTGGAGCAGCGCCGAAAAGCGCGGCGTGAGCTCGCTGGGTTTGATCAGCACGCGGTTGCCGGCAGCCAGCGCGGCGACCGCCGGGCCGAGCGCCAGCTGCAGCGGGTAATTCCAGGGACTGACGATGCCCGCCACGCCCAGTGGCTGCGGCATGATCCGGCTCGCGCCCGGCAGCGAGTGC
>JACMQP010000084.1 GCA_014376915.1 Ramlibacter sp. | reverse complement strand
TGGGAGCCGGGCCAGGTGGTGGGCACGCATTCCCATCCGTTCGACGCCAGCGCCGTGGTGGTGCAGGGCGAGATGTGGCTCACCGTCGGCGAGGCGACGCAGCATATTCCGCGCGGCGGCACCTTCCAGCTGGTCCGCGGCACGCCGCACGCTGAACGCTACGGCGGCGAAGGCACGACCTACTGGGTGGGGCGGCGGGGCGCCTGAGGCGAAGCGCCTGAGGCGCGGCGCCAGGCCTTGGGTGCAATCCTTGTCGGAGACCCAGTTGTCGCCGCGGGCCAGGGTCTTTCCGCCGGCCCATCCGCGATTCGCTCCCTGATTTCCGTCTCTGCGCGCAGGGTCAATGCGCCCGGGAGCCGCGCGCTATTCGCAGAGCTTGCGGATGTCGTCCGGGATCGGCAGGGCGCGGATGCTGCCGTCCTCGCGCCGGCCAGCGAAAATGCGCACCTCGTCGCATTCCATGATCAGGTCCGCGACGTTGCCGTCGCCCCCGCGGCTCTCGCGGGTGACACGGTAGCGCTGGACAAAGCTCTTGCCGCGCCATTCGGCAACCGAGGTGTGGATGTGCAGCAGGTCGCCGTAGCTGGCGGTCTTGATGAACTTCGCGTGGGTGTCCACCAGCGGCGTGCCGATGATGCCCAGGGTGCGCTCGGTCTCGTGCCAGGGCGGGACGCCGCATTCGACGAAGAAATGGCGCGACGCTGCGTCGATCCAGCGGAAGAAATTGGGGAACCAGACGATGCGGGCCGGGTCGCAGTCGCCGAACTCGACCCTCTGCGTGTAGGTGACTTCTTTCATTTCATTTGGGAGGGCAGCCAGAGCGCGATCACGGGGAAAGCGATCAGGATGACCAGCCGGATGATGTCGGTGACCACGAACGGCAGCACGCCTTTGAAGATGGTGGTGAAACTCACGTCTTTCACCACGCTCTTGATCACGAAGACGTTCATCCCCACCGGTGGATGGATCAGCCCGAGCTCCACGGTCATCACGATGATGATGCCGAACCAGATCGGATCGAAGCCCAGGTGGGTCACCACCGGGAAGATGATCGGCACCGTCAGGATGATCATGGCCATGGCGTCCATCAGGCAGCCGAGGATCAGGTACATGACCATGATCAGAGCCAGCACCCCGTACTTGCCCACGCCCAGCCCGGTGAGGAATTCGGTCAGCTTCTGCGGGCTTTGGGTGATGGTCAGGAAGTAGCCGAACAGCAGCGCGCCGATCAGCACCGTGAACACCGCCGCCGCGGTGCGCGTGGCCGACAGCAGCGCCTCGCGGATGTTGCTGCGATTGAGCTTGCGGCGCAGCAGGCCGAGGATGAAGGCGCCGCTCGCACCGACGCCGCCGGCCTCGGTCGGCGTGAAGAAGCCACCGTACAACCCGCCGATCACGAAGATGAACAGCACGATCGGCGCCCAGACGTTCTTCAGGTCGGCGACCCGTTCGGCCCACGGTTTCTTGTCGGCGCCGGGCAGCCAGTCGGGCCGGACCTTGACGATGATCATGATGGTGATCACGTACATCAGCATCGCCAGCAGGCCGGGAATAATGCCCGCCATGAACAGCTTGCCGATGTCCTGCTGCGTCAGGATGGCGTAGACCGCCAGCACCGTGGACGGCGGCAGCATTGCGCCGAGCGTGCCGCCGGCGGCGATCACGCCGGTGGAAAACGACTGCGGATAGCCGAAGCGCCGCATCTCGGGATAAGCCACGCTGGAGAAAGTTGCCGCCGTGGCCACCGACGAACCGCAGATAGCGGCAAAGCCGCCGCAGGCCAGCACCGTGGCGACGCCCAGGCCGCCGCGCAGGTGGCCGATCATCGAGTTCGCCGCCTTGAACAGTTCGCGGCTGACCCCCGAGACCGAGACCAGCGCGCCCATCAGCATGAACATCGGAATCACACCGAAGGTGTAGTCGGTCACGGTTCGCATCGACGTCTGGCCGACCAGCTTGAGCGCCGGGCCGACGCCGACGATGTAGCTATAGCCAGTGACGCCGACCAGGCCCATGGCCATGCCGACGGGCACCCGCAGCAGCATCAGCGCAAACAGGACGACAAAGCCGAGGATGGCGATTGCATCTGTACTCATTGGTTGTTCTTCTTGTTGTCGCTCATTCGACCGCGTGCCCGGATGCGTGCTCTTCTTCCAGCCAGTCCGGATGGAAGATCAGGCGGAAGGTGCGGATCGCGATCAGCACCACGGCGCAGACGTCGCCGGCCCAGGCCACGGCATAGAACGGCCAGACCGGGATATTCATGTCGTAGGTCTGCACGTTGTCGACGTAGGTGCCGCGCACCTTGTCGAACAGCATGGCGGTCTGCACCGCGACCACGAAGAACAGCACCACGGTGGCGAAGACGTCGATCGCGCGCTTCCAGCGGGGGTTGGCCCAGGTCCAGACCAGGTCCACGGTGATATGGCCGCCGCGGTAGCTGGTGGCGGCGATGCCCCAGAAAATCAGGATCCCGAGCAGCATCCGGCCGAAGTCGTAGGCGTCGGGGATCGAGGTGCTGAAGAACTTGCGCAGCACCACCGCGATGAAGATGTTGAGCGCGACGACCCCGACGAACATGGCGGCCAGCCACTCGATCGAGTTGATCATCCGGTCCATCACATTGCGCTTCATGTCGTTGGTCTCGCAGGGAAAAAAGCCGTCCGGGCGCGGACCCGGACGGCGGTTGCGGCTTACAGTCCGGACTTGTTCTTGCCCAGGCTGGCCTTGAGTGAGTCCATCACCTGCTTCGGGTCGCTGCCGGCCTTCTTCACGCCTTCGGCCCACTGGACTTCACCGGGCGCGACGGCCTGGCGCCAGGCATTGAGCTGGTCGGGCGTCAGCTTGTAGCTCTCGTGGCCGGGCAGGCCGGCCAGCTTGGCGCGGCCGCCGAACTCGAAGTCGGCCCAGGGCGTGGCGACCTTCTCGGCCCACTCCGTCGTGCAGTGGTCGTCGATCACCTTCTTCTGCGCGGCCGACATGGCGTCGTACTTGGACTGGTTCATCGCCCAGACGAAGGGCGTGACGTACAGCGGCGTGTCCATGTGAAAGGTCACCACCTTGTCGATGCCGAACAGGCTGATCGAACCCCACGGGAAGGTGATCGCGTCGGCCACGCCGCGCTCCAGCATGTCGCGCGATTCGGGCGCCGATGCCTGTACGTTGGTTCCGCCGAGCGAGGTGACCATCTGGCCGATGGTGCTGGTGGCCGGACGGATCTTCATGCCCTTGATGTCGGTGGGCAGCGTGATCTTCTTGCGGGCGTGAAAGGTTCCCGGATCGTGGATGAAGGCGAAGCAGAACTTCACGTCCTTCATTTCCTTGGCGGCGTACGGCCGGTACCAGGCGTCGATGGCCGCCGTGCCGCCTTTGGCGTTGGAGAACAGGAAGGGCAGTGAGGCGCCGGCCATGATCGGGAAGCGGCCGGGCTGGTAGCCGGGATTCACGTAGGCGAAGTCGGCGATGCCGTCACGCGCCATGTCGTAGTGGTCGAAGGCCTTGCCCAGCTGCTCCGAGGGAAACAGCACGGCGGTGATGCTGCCGTTGGACGCCTTCTTGATGTCTTCGGCCCAGGCGATGAGCGAGGGGTTGAGCGGATGCTGGGCCGGGACCCAGCTCGAAAGCTTGAGCTGGACCGGCTTGTCCTGGGCCTGGACGCCGGCGCTGACGAATGCCAGCGTCGCGATGGCAACGGCGCTGAGTTGCACGACGGTTCTCGAAATCTTCATTGGTGTCTCCTCGTGGTGGTTCGCGAAAGTTACTTTGTATAACGAAATTCCGGCCGTCGCCATAGTGGTTTCCACAGTGCGCCGGGGCCGTTCCCCGGGGGTCAGGACTTCTTGGCGTCGGCGGCGGCCAGCGCCGGCAGCCGGCGCACAAAGCGCAGCGGCTGCTCCTTGACCGGCCGGGCCGGCGCGCCGTGCCGCACCAGCGTCGCGTCGAGGGCGATGCCGGCGTCGTCGGCCAGCGCCGCCGTCCGCGCAGCGGCGATCGCGGCAGCGTTGTCCTGCGGCAACCTTGCTGCCTGGGCCAGGTGGTCCAGCACGTGCAGCAGGTTCTCCTTGCCGCGCTCGTTGGTGGCGCCGTAGCCCTTGATCAGGCGGCCGCACAGGGCGATCTCGTGCCCGAGCTGCCAGTGTCCAAGGGTGCCGTCCAGCACGCCGCCCAGCCATTTTTCGATCATCGCCTGCTCGCTGGCATAGCGCGCACCCCGGACGCGCAGCCATTTCAGGCTGGCCAGAACGCGCAGCGACACCATGCCGAACACCGAGTGGGTGCCGATCTTCAGCGGCAATGCCCAGGGCGACTTGCCCTGCAGCACGCGGTTGCGGTCCCAGCGCAGTAGCCGCTGCGACAGCGCCGGCGGGAGCAGCGCCGCGAACTCGGGCGCACCCGGCTTGAAGTGGTCGTAGACCTGCAGCAGGTCTTCATCGCCGGCCTTGACCTCGCCCTTGACGCGTTGCCAGCGGGTGTTGCGGCTTTTCAGGTCGGCGACGCGCACGATGTCGTCGAAGGCCATCCAGAGCGCGAGCCAGCGCGCCATCTCGCGCGTGGTCGCGAAGTCCTGAATGCCGGACGGGTCGGCGGCGCGCTCGGCTGCCAGCACCTTCGCCAGCCGATGCACGTAGAGCTGCGCGTAGGCCGGGCCCTGGTAGTCGAGCATGCGGGCGTGGCCCAGCGTCAGCATCGCGTGCACCGCAGGCGGAAACCGGGCGGCTACGTCGGGGGGCAGCGTGACCGGCGCGCCCATGGCGTCGTCGTTGCCGACCAGCAAGCCGGCGATCAGTGCTGCCTGCGCGCGCGGCTGGCTGACCAGCTCAGCGCCACGCGTGAAGCCGCGCAGGCTGGCGGCCGCCATCCGGCTGACTTTTTCCGGCGCGGCGGTGTCGCCGCCGCGCACGACCGTCTCGTAGTCCTCCCGCTTGAACGGAAAGAGGCCGCTGCCGGCGATCGCGCCCAGCATCACGGCGCTCACCACGGTGCCCGACTCCTTTGCCACCGTTCCCATGTCGAACACGTGGTGTTCGCGGCTGAAGGCCTTGACGATCTTGAGCAGGTCGGCGCCGTCGGCCCGGCCGTCGGCCAGCTGCATCCGCTCCTGCGTGGTCAGCGTGCGGCTGGAGGACGTGATCACCATGGTGCGCTGCGGGGTGCTCATGCCGTTGCCGATCTGGCGGGTGGTTTCCAGCAGCTCCGACGACACCATGGCGTCGAGCGCGCCCGGCACCGGGTTCAGGCTGAACACCGGCTTGCGGCCGCCGAGCTGCGCCAATGGCACCGGGAAGACTTCGAGGTAGTAGGTGGTGGCGCCGGTGCGCTGGGCCACGCCGGGGATCGAGGTGCTTTGCGCCGCGTAACCGGCGTGGCGGGCGATGTCGACCAGCCATTCGGTCAGCACGCCGCCGCCTTCGCCGCCGAGCGCGCAGATCAACAGGCTGATGGGTCTTGTGTCATTCATGTTCATGTCCCTTTGCTCTCCCCAGTCCTTTTTCACCCACCGCCGCGGCAACAGAGGATGGACACGAGAAATCGTGGAAGCCAGCGCTTCATGCCGGCTGAAGCATCTTCACGAAGGTGCTGCGCACCCCTGCCAGCAACCTTTCGTGCCACCGAGGGTTCTGAATCACCTCGGCCCGGTAGAAGCTCGGGCACAGCGTCGCCGCGTGCGCGTTCTCGCCGCACAGGCCGCAGCCGACACAGCCGTCGATCACCACCGCCACCGGGTCCACCTTGAGCGGATCGGGGTTGTCCTTGATGGTCAGCGTCGGGCAGCCGGACAAACGAATGCAGGCATGGTCGCCGTTGCAGACATCCTCGTCGACGCCGTATTTGACGCGGACCACGCGCTTGCCGGTCTTGAGCAGGTTGGCGATCCAGGGCTTGACCCGGCGCTGGCGCTCCAGCTGGCACTCGCCCTCGGCAACGATCACCTTCAGGCCGTTGAAGTCGCTGGTGAAGGCATCCTTCAGGGTCGCGCGCATCTGCTCCACGTGATAGGTGTGGACGGTGCGCAGCCACTGTACGCCGAGGCCTTGCAGCGTCGACTCGATCGTGGTGTTGGTGTGGGTCAGGCTCTGCATCTTCCCGGCCGCCATCTCCTTGGCGCCGGCGCCGGGCGTGGAGATCAGCTCCTGGGTGCCGGTGGCCGCCGAGTAGCCGTTCTTGAAGATCAGCAGCACCGAGTCGTCGTTGTTGAAGAGGGCGCTCTGCACGCCGGTCAGCAGGCCGTTGTGCCAGAAGCCGCCGTCGCCCATGATCGACAGCGTGCGGCGCTGCATCATGGGCGAGACGCCGGCGCGGCTGGCCAGGCTCATGCCGTAGCCGAGGATGGAATTGCCCATGGAAAACGGCTCGAAGGTGCCGAAGGCGTGGCAGCCGATGTCGGCGGCGATGTGCACCGGTCCCAGTTCCTGCTGCGCCAGCTTCAGCGCGGAGAACACCGGCCGCTCCGGGCAGCCGATGCAGAACGTCGGCGGGCGATTCGGCAGCGGCTGGACCAGTGCCGCGGCCACGGCTTCACGCCGCTCGCGGTTGCCGGCCAGCCACTGCTTGGCGGATTCGGTCGCCGGTCCCGGCAGGTAGCTGGAGGCGAACAGCGACAGGCCCTGCGACAGCACCTCTACGCTGTATTCGCCGGCGGCGGGCAGCAGGTCCTTGCCGTGCAGCGGGGTCTGGATGTCGCGCCGGCGCAGCAACGTGGCGATGTCCTGCTCGATGTATTCCGGCTGGCCTTCTTCCACCACCAGCACAGCGCGCTTGCCGACGCAGAAGTCGGCGACCTGCTCCGGCACCAGCGGGTAGGTGACGTTCAGCACCAGCAGCGGAACGTCGGACTCGCCGAACGCGTTGGCCAGGCCCAGCTGCTGCAGGCTGCGGATGAGCGAGTTGTACAGGCCGCCCTGCACCACGATGCCCAAATCAGAGTGCTTTCCCGGCATCAGCTCATTGAGCTCGTTCTCCAGGATGTACTTGCGTGCCGCCGGAATCCGCTCCTCGCCCTTGAGCTTCTCGTGACGGAAGGTCACCGGCGGATGCGCCAGCTTCGTGTAGTCGAACTCGGCCGGGTTTTCCAGCCAGGCACGGGTGGAGATCAGCGGCGCCTTGTTGTCCTTGGTGCGAAAGCTGCCGCGCACGTGACACGCGCGGATCCGGAGTTCCAGGATGCAGGGCATGTTGGAGGTTTCCGAGAGGCGAAAGCCTTCCTCGACCATCCGCACCATCATGCCGAGGTCCGGCCGCGGGTCGAGCAGGCACATGCTGGACTTGAGCGCGTAGGCCTGGGTGCGCTCCTGGATCACCGAGGCGCCTTCGCCGTAGTCTTCGCCGACCACGATCAACGCGCCGCCCTTGACCCCCGGCGACGACAAGTTGGACAGCGCATCCGACGCCACGTTGGTGCCGACGATCGACTTCCACGTGACGGCGCCGCGCAACGGGTAGTTGATCGAGGCGCCCAGCATCGCGGCGGCGGAGGCCTCATTGGCGCAAGCCTCGACGTGCACGCCCAGTTCGTCCATGTAGGGCTTGGCCTGGACCATCACGTCCAGCAGGTGCGACACCGGCGCGCCCTGGTAGCCGCCGACGTACGACACGCCCGACTGCAGCAGCGCCTTGGTGATGGCGAGGATGCCCTCGCCGTGAAAGGTGTCGCCCGCGCCCAGGCGCAGCGACTTGATTTCCTGGCTGAATGAAACTTCCAATGCTGGTCTCCGGTGAACCGGCCCGTGGGCCAGCCGGGAGTCTGGCGCGCTCCGCCGCATCGATCAATGCAATGTGGCCACTATCCGACATGCGCCAGATTCATGTGACCCGGACCGTTCAGGCTGGCTGCGAAGCCACCACGGCCGCCTGCCAGTTGCGCGACGCCAGGCCCAGCAGCACGACGCCGCCCAGCAGCGGCACCAGGTACACCAGCGTTTGCGCGGCGGCCATCAGAGTCGGCTGGCCGGCGAGCCGGTCGATCCAGTAGCGGCCGTACATGGCCAGCAGCAGCGGCGCCGTCCACAGCGCGGCCCGGCGCCAGCCGCCGGCGGCTGCGGCCAGCGCCTCGCGGCCGGCCAGCAGGAACAGGGCCGAGGCAACGAACACCAGCGTGAAGAAGGTGCCCATGATCGGCTGGCCGCGGCCGAGCAGCTCGTGGTTGGCCCAGTAGGGCAGCCAGGCCAGGCAGGCGAGTCCGAGCACCAGCGCCGATTTGCGGGCCCGGCCGCTGGCCAGCGCGTCGCTGAAGGTCTTCTCGCGCTTCATCGCCGGCAGCAGCAGCAGGCAGACCAGGCCGGTCACGGCATCGACGGCGAGCGTCATCGGGTAGCCCCAGGCCTCGACCGCCACACCCTGCCAGCTGGCGGCGATGGCGATGGCCAGGTTCATCATCGCCATGTAGGCGGTGAACTGGGTCGCCGCCACCACGGGATTGGTCACGTCCATGAAGATGGCCGAGCGGGTGCCGTACATGAGGCCCTGGAACACCGAGTAGGACAGCGAAGCGATCCACAACGCGGTCACCAGTTCGGGCAGCACCGGCCCGCCGGGAGGATGCGGCATCACATAGCCGTGCTGCTGCAGCACCAGCATCAGGTACACCACCGGCAGACTCATTCCCACCAGGTAGACGAACAGCGTGCGGCGTCGCCCCAGCTTGTCCGACAACATGCCGCCCAGCACCATGCAGCCGGCCGAGATGATCGAGGTCCACAGGTTGAGCGCGCCGACCTGGTCGTCGTTCATGCCCAGCTCCACCGCCAGGTTCGATTGCAGGGCCAGCCCGAGCGACATCGCGCCGGCTGGCAGGAGCGCGAAGAACACGCCCGAGAAAGCGCCCCTGGTGCCGAGGAATGAACGGAAGGACTGCACCGCGAACGCCTTCATCTCGACGCCGGCGGCGCGCCAGGCGCCGGCCACCGGGGATTCGGCCAGGACATGGGCGGCGGCCTCCTTCATCGGCAGCACGACGAAGGCGGTGACGGCCAGGATGGCGGCGGCGACGAACACGAAGCTGCCCTGAAAGCCGGTCCAGCCCACCAGCATCAGCACCCCGCTGCCGCCGATGGCCTGGCCGACCGAGGCGCCGGCGAACATCAGCCCGTTGGCCAGGCCGCGCTCGTGCTCGGCCAGGGTGTTGACTGCTAGCGAGTCGATGGCGACGTCCTGGATCGCGCCAAAGGTGTTGTGGACCAGGAGGATGGCGGTGAACAGGCCCAGGCCCTGCGGCAATGGCACCGCGATCAGCGACAGCAGCGTCAGCGCCATCATCACCTGCGCGAACAGGATCCAGCCGCGGCGGTGCCCGAACCGTTTCGAGCGAAACACGTCGACGAACGGTCCGAACGCCCACTTGAAGGCCCAGGGCAGATAGAACGAGGCCACGAAGGCGCCGATCTCGGCCGGGCCAACGCCCTGGCGCCGCAGCTGGGTGGCGATGGCGATGGCGGCAAAGCCGAGCGGAATGCCCTCGGTCATATAAAGCGCGAAGAAGGCGAACAGGCGGCCCCGGCGGGTGGCGAGCAGGTTGGGGAGGCCCATCGGCTCGATCGTAAAGGGCATTGGCCATCCCGCTTCCGAGCAGCGGGCACGAAGTCCGTTCGCATCGCGTAATCCCCTAGCTGGACGCGCGCTTAATACTATTGACTGCGGTTTCGGCGCTGGCTAGACTGGTTTGTCCGTTGAGCACTTCTGCGTGCTTGATGGGCCATGGACGGCCGGGTAGATCACTTTTAGCAACAGAAAAACCGAAGGGATGAGACATGCATCAGATTCGCTGGTATTCAGCTTTCGCCGCCGTGCTTGCGCTCCTTTGCGCAGCCGCACCATCGTTTGCGCAGGAGCCCGAACCTGGATGGGCCAAGGGCCGACCCAAGACCGACACGGCGATGAAGATGGCGCCGGTGCCGGCGTTTCCGATTCCGACCGCCGCCGACCAGCTGCCGACCAAGAAACTTAAGCTGCCGCCCGGCTTCAAGGTCGAGACCTGGGCTTCCGGCGTGCTCGATGCGCGTGAGCTGCGCCAGGGCGACAAGGGCAACATTTTCGTCAGCACGCTGTTCGTCGGCAACAAGGTCTATGTCGTGCCCGAGAAGGCGGTGGACGGCAAGCGCGAGCCGAAAACCATCATCGACAAGACCGAGCAGGCGACTGGCATCGAGTTCCACAAGGGTTCGCTGTTCTTCGCCACCAACAAGAAGATCGTTCGCTACGACAACGTGGAGGACAGGCTCGACAACCTCGGCGAGCCGACAGCGGTGCTGACCGACAAACTGCCTGGGGGCAGCGATCACAGCTGGAAGTACCTGCGCATCCACGACAACAAGCTGTACTACAACATCGGCGCGCCTTGCAACATCTGCGACCCGGGCGAGTACGCGAAGATCTACCGCATGAACTTGGACGGCTCGGCCAACGAAACCATCGCCTCGGGTGTGCGCAACACCGTAGGTTTCGACTTCGATCCGAAGACCGGAGACCTCTGGTTCACGAACAACGGTCGCGACTGGCTGAGCGAAGAGCTGCCGAACGACACCTTGAACCATGTCACGCAACCCGGCAAGCAACACTTCGGCTTCCCGTACTGCCACCAGGGCAACCTCCCCGACACCGAGTTCGGCTGGGGCAAGTCCTGCGACGACTACCAGAAACCAGTCGCCCTGCTCGGGCCGCACGCCGGGTCGCTCGGCATGAAGTTCTACACCGGCAAGATGTTCCCGGCGAAATACGAGGGCGCGATGTTTATCGCGATCCACGGCCCGTGGAACCGGACCAAGAAGTACAACGGCGTCTACGTCGCCTGGCCTGACGGCAAGGGCGGCGCCAGGGTGGAGCCCTTCATGACCGGCTTCATCGAAAACAACCAGTATCTTGGCCGGCCGGTGGACTTCCTCGTCATGAAGGACGGTTCGATGCTGGTCAGCGACGACCACGCCGGCGCGATCTACCGCATCAGCTACGGTGGCAAGTGATGTGACGACGTGGCGACAGCTGGCGGTGGCGGCCGCCTTGCTGTCGCTCGGATGCATGGCGGGCCTGCCCGCCTGCGCGCAGGTCAGGAAGCCCGCCGCCGCCGTGAGCGCCGCCTCGACCGCCCGCGCTGCGGGTACGGCCGATGCGGTCGTCTATGCTGAACGCTTTCGCACTGTTTGCGCGGCCTGCCACGGCGTCGACGGCCGCAGCGACATGGCTGGAACACCGGTGCTGGCAGGCCAGCATTCGCTGTACGCGATCACGCAGCTGTTTCTGTTCCGCGAAGGTCGCCGCGACAACCCAGCGATGACCGCGTTGGCCATGCAGATGAAGGACGCCGACTTGCGTGGCTTCTCCGACTACATCGGCACGCTGCCGCCCGTGCCGGCGCCGGCCCCCGCAGCGCTGCCCGATGCCGCCCGCATGAACAAGGGCCAGGCTCTCGCCAAGGAGTACAAATGCGTGTTCTGCCACGGGGCAGACCTGGACGGCGGTCAAGGGGTGCCGCGCATCGGTGGCCAGAAAGAAGACTACGTGCGCGCGACGCTGCAAGGCTTCAAGTCTGGCGCCCGTCCGGCATACACGCGCGCGATGACCGAGGCGTTGAGCCAGGTGCCAGAGCAAGACCTGGCCTTGCTGGCCTATTACGTCGCAAACTTTACCGGCAAGTAGCAGTGCCGATGTCTGCCAGCGGCAAGCCGTCGATCAGGAAAGAGATGCGGGTTTCTTCCTGATCAACGGTTGTCAATGGCGAAGCCATTTCATGATTTGATGCAGCTCAAGGACGTCGACCTCAACCTGCTGCGCCTGTTCGACGCCGTCTACCGCCAGCGCAGCGTCAGCCGGGCGGCCGAGTCGCTGGAGCTGACCCAGCCGGCCGCCAGCCATGGCCTGACCCGGCTGCGGCTGCTGATCAAGGATCCGCTGTTCGTGCGCGCCCCCGGTGGCGTGCGCCCGACGCCCAGGGCCGACCGGCTGGCGCAGGCGGTGCGCTCCGCGCTCGGCACGCTGGAAGAGGCCCTCAACGAGTCGGCCGAGTTCGATCCGCAGCGCTCGTCCCGGACCTTTCGCATCCACATGAGCGACATCGGCGAGGGCCGCTTCCTGCCGGACCTGATGGTGCTGCTGCGCGAGCAGGCGCCGGGCGTGCGGGTCGAGACCATGCCGCTGCCACGCGATGATGTCACCGAGGCGCTGGACAGCGGCCGCATCGACTTCGCCTTCGGTTTCCTGCCCACGGTCAAGGAGACGCAGCGCAGCCAGCTGCTCAAGGACCGCTACATCGTGATGCTGCGCAAGGGGCATCCCTTCACGCGGCTGCGGCGCAGCGGCAAGGCGCTGCTGGAGGCGCTCGGCCAGCTGGAGTTCGTGGCAGTGCGCACCCACGCGGACACGCTGCGCATCCTGCAGTTGCTGAACCTGGAGGACCGGCTGCGTCTGACCACCGAGCACTTCATGGTGCTGCCCGCGATCGTCAAGGCGACCGACCTGGCCGTGGTGATGCCGCGCAACATCGCGCAGGGGTTCGCTGCAGAAGCCGGTTATGCGATCGTCGAGCCGCCGTTCCCGCTGCGCGATTTCGCCGTCTCGCTGCACTGGAGCAAGCGTTTCGAGGCCGATCCCGGCAACCGCTGGCTGCGGCAGGCGATCGTGGGGCTGTACCGCCCGTAGCGAAGCCCGCGCGGCCCAAATGAGGGAGCGGGGCGGGCACGTCCGCCCCATTCCGGTGCGGTGCGCACTTGAAGCGCAGTGTTTGCATGCATGCACCGGGCTCGACGCTGGCACGGAGCGTGCGATCTCCAGGAACCCCACCCTGGAGATCGCGCAATGATTCGTGTTTTCAAGCTGTTGACACCCGCCTTGCTCGCGTTGCCGCTGGTGCTGGTGCTGGGCGTTGCCCGCGCCGAGACAGTCGTCCGCTACGGCATCTCGATGGCCGACATTCCCCTGACGACCGGCCAACCGGACCGAGGCGCCGGCGCCTACCAGTTCACGGGGCACACGCTCTATGACCCACTAATCGCGTGGGAGGCCAACATCGGCACCCGTCCCGGCAAGCTGATCCCGGGATTGGCGACGGAATGGAAGGTCGACGCCAAGGACAGCAAGGTCTGGCGTTTCAGCCTGCGCAAGGGCGTAAAGTTTCATGACGGTTCCGACTTCAAGGCCGACGCCGTGGTCTGGAACCTGGACAAGGTCCTCAACGACAAGGCGCCGCAGTTCGACGCCAAGCAAAGCGCCCAGGTGCGCCCGCGCATCCCGTCGATCGCGTCGTTCCGCAAGGTCGACGACTACACGGTGGAAATCACCACCAAGGACGTCGACGCGCTGTTCCCGTACCAGCTGCCATGGT
>JACMQP010000521.1 GCA_014376915.1 Ramlibacter sp. | reverse complement strand
CCCGGCACCAGGTAGACGTGCAGCAGATACGCCGCGCACGCCAGCAGGAACACCGGAAGCCGGATACGCACCGCGCTGCGATAGAAATACGCCACGGACCCGAGCGCGAACACGAAGCCGTTGCCGATCGGGCTGCCATAGAACGCGAACGGCAGCACCTCCATCGCACTCAGCAGGCCGATGGGCAGGCTGCACACGCACAAGGCGACGCTGGCCCATTTCCAGCGCGCCGTCACCAGCCCGATCAGCAGGTAGAAATACAGTTCCGTGCCGAGCGTCCAGGTCGCCGGCAGCACGCGCACGCTGCTGTCGATCAGGCCGAAGATGTCGAACTGGTCGCGCCACTCCGACGCCGTCCCCGGCCAGCGCAGATACGTGTTGATGTGATAGGCCACATCGGGGTAGAGCCAGATGGTGAACAGGCCCAGGCCCAGCGCAGCGAGGTATTGCGGATAGATCCGGAGCGTGCGATTCACGAGGAACGCCCAGGTGCGCGCCGGTCCCGCGTAGGCCTCCTGCACGATCTGCGTGATCAGGAAACCGCTGGTGAAGAAGAATCCCAGCACGGCCACTGGCCCCGCGCCCGGCGCCGCCGCGTTCCAGAGATGGAACAGGACGACGTTGAATGCCAGGAAGAACCGCACCAGGTTGAGGCCGGGGTTCATCGCGCGCCCGCGTGCCGCCGGACGCCCGGCATGAAAGGCGCGATGGCGTGCTGCCAGCGCCGGTAACCGTCGCCGTTCAGGTGCACGCCGTCGTAGGTGAATTCGTCCTTGAGGTTGCCGTCGGCCGCCAGCACGGGACGCAGGTCGACGAAGCGGACGCGGCTTGACGCCAGCGTCGCCAGCCGCGCATCCAGCTGGGCGATCTTGCCGTTGATGGAGGCACACGACTTCCAGGCTGCCTTGGTCGCATTGCAGGGCAAGGTGGACTGCACAACCACCTGGACGCCGGCCTGCCGCAGCCGCTCCACGATGGCGCGGTAGTCGGCGAACACGGCGTCGACCTCGCGCTTCGCGTCTGCGAAGTCATTGATGCCGATCATCAGAAACGCCTGGCGCGGCCTGGCCTCCAGGATGTCGTCCAGGCGGGCCAGCACGCCGGCGCTGGTGTCGCCGTCGATGCCGCGGTTCACGATGTGCTGCTGCGGGAACAGCTCCGCCCATTCCGCGCCATCGGTCAGCGAGTCGCCGACCATCACGATATCGGCGCGGCCCGGCAAGGTGCGAAACAGGGAGCTGCGCTCGCGCCAGTAGGAAGAGCGCTCGGCCGGCTCCTGCGGGCCGGCCGCTCCGGCTGTGCCAGCGCACAGGAGGGCGAGCAGCGGGAGCCATGGGCGCAAGGGTTTGGGTAGCATTCCCCATTGTTGCGGAAGCGCGCCGCGCCGTGGGGCATTGGCCGGAGCGCCGGACCGACGCCGGCGGCAGACGAAGACCAGGTCGAGCCGGGGCTGGCGGGCAGGGCTCAGTCGGCCTTGATCTGGGCCTTGCGGACGATCTCTTTCCAGATCGTCTGCTCTTTCGCGATGAAAGCCGCGAACTCCGCTGGCGAGCCGCCGCCGCCCACCGCGCTGTCGGTCGCGAAGCGCTCGGTGACCGCGCTGGACTT
>JACMQP010000083.1 GCA_014376915.1 Ramlibacter sp. | reverse complement strand
TGCGCTTGCGCTCGCTGGTCACCACGGCCTGGGCCGGCGCCAGCCACAGCCTGCTGGTGGAGGACCGCGTCAAGGGCGACAAGCTGCACCAGCTGGTCGAGCGCCTGAGCGCCCGGCTGGGCCCCGAGCAGGTGGTGGTGCCGCAATCCCATGCCGACCACCGGCCGGAGCACCGGCAGCGCTGGGTGCCGGCGCAGCAGCCAGCCGCTGTCGCTCAATCCCCGGCGCGCAAGAAAAGCAAGGCCAGGCCGCCGCCCGCCGATGCCATCCATCCGCCCTGGCTGCTGCCGCAGCCCCTGCGGCTGGTGGTGCAGCGCGACACGCCGCAGTACCAGGGGCCGCTGCGCCTGCTGACGCGGCCGCAGCGCATCGAGGCCGGCTGGTGGGACGAGGAGGGCAGGGGCCTCGCGCTGCGTGATTACTTCATCGCCCGCAGCGAGACCGTGGGGCTGGTCTGGATCTACCGTGAGCGGCCGGCCTCGCTGGCCGACAGCGAAGCGCAGCCGGCGCAGGCGCGCTGGTACCTGCAAGGCCTGTATGCCTGAAATGCCCGAAAAGGATTTGCAGTCCGGCTCGGCCCCCGAAACCCAGTTGCCGCCGGTGCAATCCGAATGGGCCGCGCAGTTGCTGCCCGGTTACGCGGAGCTGCATTGCATCAGCAACTTCAGCTTCCAGCGCGGCGCCTCCCATCCTGAGGAACTGGTGCAGCGGGCCTACCAGATCGGCTACGAAGCCCTGGCCATCACCGACGAGTGTTCGGTGGCCGGCGTGGTGCGCGCGCATGTGGGGCTGAAGGAGTACCTCCAGGAGTTGGAGAAGCTCGAGCAGGAAAAGCCCGAGGAAGGTCCGCTGCGCCATCCCTTCAAGCTGCTGCTGGGCAGCGAGTTCGCTTTCCCCGAAGGCCGGCTGGTGGCGATCGCGCGCGATCTTGCCGGCTGGGGCGGGCTGTGCCAGTTCATCAGCGCGGCCCGCATGGGCGAGGGCACGGTCAAGGGCGAGTACAGCGTCAGCTGGGAGCACAGTGACCTGCGGTTGCTGCAAGGCTGCGAAATCGTCTGGCTGCCGCTGCGGGAAGCCGGGGCGTCCTTCGACATCGAGGCTGCCGGTGCGCTGGTCGAGACGATGCTGGAGATCTTTTCCTCGCACCTGTGGATCGGCGCCGAGTTGCTGCACGAACTGGATGACGAGCTCTGGCTGGCCGCAATGCAGGAGCTGTCGCAGCGCACCGGAGTGGCGCTGGTGGCCGCTGGCGACGTCCACATGCATGTGCGCTCGCGCAAGCGCCTGCAGGACGTGATCACCGCGGTGCAGCAGGGCCGGACGGTGAACGATTGCGGCTTCGCGCTGCAGGGCAATGCCGAGCGGCACCTGCGCGCCCGGATGCGGCTGGGGCAGATCTATCCGGCCGCCCTGCTGGCCAACACGCTGGAAGTGGCGCGACGCTGCAGCTTCGCCCTGGAGGAGATTCGCTACAACTACCCGTTGGAAACAGTCCCCAGGGGCCACACACCGCTGGGCGCATTGACCCGGCTCACGCTGCGCGGCGGCTACCGGCGCTATGACGGAAAGATCCCCGAGAAGCATCGCAAGCAGATTCGCCACGAGCTGCGACTAATTGCGATCAAGAACTACGAGATGTACTTCCTGACGGTGGAAGACATCGTGCGCTTCGCCCGCAGCAAAGGAATCCTGTGTCAGGGCCGTGGCTCGGCCGCCAATTCCACCGTCTGCTACTGCCTGCACATCACCGAGGTGCCGCCGGAGATGACCAGCCTGCTGTTCGAGCGCTTCATCAGCATCGAGCGCAACGAGCCGCCGGACATCGACGTCGATTTCGAGCACCAGCGGCGCGAGGAGGTGATCCAGTACATCTACGGCAAATACGGGCGCGAGCGCGCGGCCATCGCCGCCGTCGTGGTCCGTTACCGCTCACGGATGGCGATCCGCGACGTCGGCAAAGCGCTGGGCGTGAACGAGGCGCTGGTGGATGCCTTTGCCAAGGACCACTTCTGGTTCGACCGCGACATCCTGACCCAGCGCCTGCTGGAAGTGGCGGCCGGCATCGGCGTGGGAGAACAGCCCTGGAAGATCGGGCGCTGGATGGGGCTGGCCTACGAACTGCGCGGCTTTCCGCGGCACCTCAGCCAGCACGTCGGGCGCTTCGTGCTGACCCAGACCAAGCTGACCAGGCTGGTGCCGGTGGAGAACGCCGCCATGGTCGACCGCTCCATCATCCAGTGGGAGAAGGACGACCTCGAAGCCGTGGGACTGATGAAGGTCGACGTGCTGGCGCTCGGCATGTTGTCTGCCCTGCGGCGCACGCTGGACCTGCGCAACCAGTGGCGCGACAGCCAGTGGTCGCTGGCCGAGGTGCCGAAGGAGGACACGGCCACCTACGACATGATCTGCGCGGCCGACACAGTGGGCGTGTTCCAGATCGAAAGCCGGGCCCAGATGTCGATGCTGCCGCGCCTGAAGCCCCGCCGGTTCTACGACCTGGTGGTGGAGGTTGCGATCGTGCGCCCCGGCCCGATCCAGGGCGGCATGGTCCATCCCTATTTGAAAGCGCGGCAGCGTCAGCGCGAAGGCCTGCCGATCCTGTACGTCAAGGACGAACTGGAGCCGGCCCTTGGTCGCACCCTGGGCATCCCGATCTTCCAGGAGCAGGTGATGCAGCTGGCCATGGTGGCGGCGAAATTCACCGCCGGCCAGGCCGACGCGCTGCGCCGCTCCATGGCGGCGTGGTCCCGCAAGGGCGGCGTGCACCGCTTTCGCGATGCGCTGGTCCAGGGCATGACTGGCAACGGCTATCCGCTGGAGTTCGCCGAGGGCATCTTCAAGCAGATCGAGGGCTTCGGCGAGTACGGCTTTCCGGAAAGCCATGCTGCCAGCTTCGCCCTGCTGGCCTACAGCAGCAGCTGGATGAAATGCCACGAGCCGGGCTGCTTCCTGGCGGCGATGCTCAATTCGCAGCCGATGGGGTTCTACACCCCGTCGCAGTTGATCCAGGACGCGCGTCGCCACGGCATCGAGGTGCGGCCGGTGGACGTCACCCTCAGCGTCTTTGACTGCACGCTCGAACCGCCTGGGGGATTACTGCCTCTCCCCCCGGGGAAAGGTTGGGGTGGGGGCAATGTGCTCCAGCCCTGCGTGCGCCTCGGCCTGCGCATGGTCGGCACGCTCAGCGACAAGGGCGCAGGGCGCATCGTCCAGGGGCGGCAGCAAGCGCCCTTCACGAGCGTCGAGGACCTGGCGCTGCGCGCGGATCTGGACCTCAAGGACATGAATGCGCTGGCGGCGGCAGATGCGCTGTCCAGCCTGGCCGGGCACCGGCGCCAGCAGGCCTGGGCGGCCTCGGCCCAGCGCCGCGCGCCGGCCCTGCTGAAGGACGCGCCGATCGAGGAGGACCGGCTGCACCTGGAGCATGCCGGCGAGGGCGAGGACATCGTTTTCGACTACGCCTCGACCGGCCTCACCCTGCGGCGCCATCCGCTGGCGGTGCTCAGGCCCCGGCTGGAGCGGATGAATTTGCTCACTGCCACGCAGCTGCGGCCGCTCGACCATGGCACGACGGCACGCGCCTGCGGCATCGTTACAGTGCGCCAGCGGCCGCCCACTGCCAAAGGCACGGTGTTTGTCACGCTGGAGGACGAAACCGGCACCGTCAACGTCATTGTCTGGAACCACGTGGCGGAGGCGCAACGCGATGCATTGCTCAAGTCGCGGCTGCTGGCGGTGGAGGGCGTGTGGCAGCGGGACGTGGAAAGCGGCGGCAAGGTTCGCCACCTGCTGGCCCGCGAGCTCAAAGACCTGACGCCGTTGCTGGGGCGGTTGGCGCAGCAGGGCACCGGCAGCCGCGACTTCCACTGAGGTGACTGTCATGCCAACAACGCCTTTGTCCGACATCCAGATCCCCGCTTTCCGGCTATATCCTGGGCATGCTTGAAAAACTGCCCGGAATCATCGGCCACGCGTTGCGCGACATGCGCGCCGGCATGGACCAGATCGTTTTCAACAACTCGGGCCTGCGCAGCGGAATGGGGTTGCTGCAAGTGGCCAGCCTCGCATTTGCCGATCACGCGCCGATCCCGGCCCGCTACACCGCCGATGGCGAGGGCGTGTCGCCGCCGCTGCAATGGAGTGGCGTGCCGGCCACCGCGGCGTCGCTGGTGCTGATCGTGGAGGACGCCGACGCGCCGATGCCGCATCCGCTGGTCCATGCGATCGCGGTCGATTTTCCGCCCCGGGATAGCTCGCTGCCGGAAGGGGCCATCACCGGTTCCGGCGGCAAGGCCGACGAGGTCCATGAAGGCCGCAACTCCTACCTGATGGCCGGCTGGCTGCCGCCCGATCCGCCGCCGGGCCACGGCCAGCACCGCTATGCGTTCCAGTTGTTCGCGCTCGGTGCCGGTGAGCCCTTCGACGGCACGCCCGGTCGCGACGAGGTGGTGGCCGCGGTGCGCGAACGCGGCCTGGCCAGCGGCTGCCTGATCGGCACCTACGAGCGGCCGGACGGCTCGGTCAGGTCAGGCGAAGCAGCACCGCAATCGCCAAGCCCTGCGCTGTGACGTAGTGCCAGAACAGGGCGCTGTTGTCCATGGTGGCGCGCGCCCGTGGCAGCAGCTTGCCGCGCCATGAACGCGCGATCACGTAGCCGCCCATCAGCACCAGCACCGCAGCATGCAGCCCCTGCCAGGCCAGCAGCGCAGCCACGGTCGCGGCCCAGGCCGTGGCGCGCGGCGCCAGGCCGGCCTGCATCTGGCTTGCGAGGTCAATGCCGAACGAGGCGGCCACGCACGCCATCGCCGCCAGCACTGCGATTCGCAATCCCCGCTGCCGGCTGCTGACCACCCGCGGCTGCGCCCACAGCACCAGCGCCGAGCCGGCGAGCAGCAGCAGCGACGACGCCAGCGGCCAGTGCAGCGGCGGCAACGTGGCACCGGCCGGCGGGCAGACGTCCAGCGCCATCGACACGTGGATGTGGGCGAAGGCCAGCGAGGCGAACACGGTGGCGTCCACGCACAGCAGGATCACCATCGCCCACCAGGAATGGGACTGCCGACCGACCGCGCCCACGGGCAGAAAGACGCCTTCGCCCACCTCCGCGCGGCCCGACGGCGGCGCCTGGTCGGACTGCCAGAGCCAGGCGACGATCGACACCAGCGCCAGCAGGCCGAATGCGAACGCGGTCCACACCCATGAGACCGTCAGCAGCAGAAAGAAGCCGGCGGTGCCGACAGCCGCCACGAACGGCAGCCAGCCGTCGCCGGGCAGGCGCAGCACATGGCGCAGTTCGGCCTTGATGGGACTGGTCACCAGCGTCTCTCTTGCGCCGAACAGCGTGCCGGGCAGCCAGTGCCGCCCCGCATCCACCTGCTGGGGCAGCGCCGGCTGCTCCCACAGCGGCTCGCGCGATTCGATCTGCGGCACGCTGCGCACCCCGTAGTCCTCGGCTGGCAGCCACTCCAGCGTCGGCGCGTGCCAGGGGTTTTCGTGCGGTTGCTCGGGCTGGCGCAAGGCCCGCCAGAGATCGAGGAAGCACAGCGCGACACCGGCCGCGAACATGAATGCGCCGACGGTCGACAGCAGGTTCAGCCCGTTCCAGCCCAGACCGTCCGCATAGGTGACGACGCGGCGTGGCATGCCCAGCAGCCCGCTGATGTGCATCGGGAAGAAGGCCAGGTTGAAGCCCACGAACATCGCGCCGAACACCCAGCGCGCACGCCGCTCGTCGAGCCGGTGGCCGTTGAAGATCGGCGCCCAGTAGTACAGGCCCGCGAACACCGGGAACAACATCCCGCCGATCAGCACGTAATGCAGGTGGGCGACGATGAAATAGCTGTCGTGCGCCTGCCAGTTGAACGGCAGCACCGCCACCATCACGCCGGTCAGCCCGCCCAGCACGAAGATGAAATGGAATCCCAGCAGGAACAGCGTCGGCGCATTGGGTTGCGCGCGGCCCTTCCAGAAGGTGGCGATCCAGGCGAACACCTGTACCGCGCTGGGAATCGCGACAGCGAAACTGGCGGCCGACGTCAGGTGCATCGCCAGGCTGCCGAGGCCGGCGGTGAACATGTGGTGGATCCACAGCCCGAAGCTGATGACGCCGACGCCGACCAGCGCCCAGATCACTGCGCGGTGGCCAACCAGCCGGGTCTGCGCCAGGCTGGGCACCATCATCGAGACCATGCCCGCGGCCGGCAGGAAGATGATGTAGACCTCCGGATGGCCGAAGAACCAGAACAGGTGCTGCCACAGCACCGGGTCGCCGCCGCGCGCCGGGATGAAGAAGGGCCAGTCGAAGGCCCGCTCCAGCTCCAGCAACAGGGTGCCGGCGATGATGGCCGGGAAGGCGAAGACGATCATGAACGCCGTGACCAGCATCGCCCACGCGAACACCGGCATCTTCGCCAGCGTCATGCCCGGCGCGCGTGTGAACAGGATGCCGATGATCAATTCGATCGCGCCGGCGATCGCCGAGATCTCGATGAAGCCGATGCCCAGCAGCCACCAGTCGGCACCGATGCCGGGCGAATGCTGCTTGCCGGTGAGCGGCGGGTACATGAACCAGCCGCCGTCGGGCGAAGCACCGAAGAAGATGGTGCAGAAGAACACCAGGCCGCCGATGGCGTAGGCCCAGAAGGCGTAGGCCGACAGGCGCGGAAACGGCAGGTCGCGCGCGCCCAGCATCGCCGGCAGCAGGTAGACCGCGAAGGCCTCGACCACCGGCACGGCGAACAGGAACATCATCACCGTGCCGTGCATGGTGAACAGCTGGTTGTAGGTGGCGGCGCTGACGAGCGTGTTGTCGGGGACGGCGAGCTGCACGCGCATCACCAGCGCCAGCACGCCGGCCAGTACGAAGAACAGCAGCGCGGTGGCGATGTAGAACACACCGATGTGCGTGTTGTTCACCGCCGAGATCCGGCGCCAGCCCCTGGGCGGCGCCCAGGCGCGCTGCAGCGCCTCGCGTTCGCCCGGCGGGCGCGGCAGGCTGTTGGGAAGTCTGGGTGGCGCGGTCATTGCAACGAGCCCAGCCAGTGCGCCAGCGCGGCCAGGGTCTCGCCGTCCAGCCGGTCGTAGGAAGGCATGCGCGCGCCGGGCTTGAGCTGCTGCACATGCGCGACCCATTGCGCGATCGAACCGGGTCCGTTCGCCAGCGTGCCGGCGCCCAGATGCAGCCGGCTCCCCACATGCGTCAGGTCGGGCCCGAGCCGGCCTTCGTTCGCGACGCCCCGCACCGTGTGGCAGGCGTCGCAGCGGTTGGCCAGGAAGGCCGCACGGCCGCGGGCCTGTTGCGGCGTGATCGCAGCAGGAGCCGGCCGCAACTGCGCTTGCCGCCAGGCCTCGAACTCCGGCGGCGCCAGGGCGACGACGTGCAGCGCCATCTTCGCGTGCTGCTCGCCGCAGAACTCGGCGCACTGGCCGCGGTACACGCCGGGCCGGTCGGCCGACACCAGCAGCTGGTGGCGACGCCCCGGCATCATGTCGACCTTGCCGGCCAGCGCCGGGATCCAGAAGCTGTGGATCACGTCGTCGCTGGCCAGCGCGATGAACACCGGCCGTCCGACCGGAATGCGGATCTCATTGGCTGTCACGATCTCGTCCTGGCCTGGCCCGGCGGTGTAGTGCACGTCCCACCACCACATGCGGCCGGTCACCGAGACCAGCAGGGCGTCGGCCGGCGGCGCTTCACGCACCGGGGTCATCGGCAGCACGTACACGAACAGCGCGGCCAATACGGCCCCGGGAAAAAGCACGCCGCCGCCGAGGATCCAGAACCGGACGCGGGGCGCGGTTCCGTGGCTGCGCAGCGCCCAGGCCAGCAGCGACATCACGCCGACAAAGATCAGGCCGCCGGCGATGAACAGCAGCCACGACAGGCTGGCGATGGACTGCGCCACCGGGCCGGCGGGCTGCAGCACAGCGGAATTCATTTCAGCTCCAGCAGGTAGGCCGCCATGGCGCGCGCGTCGGCTGGCGACACGCCCATGGCAGGCATCAACGTGTCGGGCACCAGCGCTTGAGGCTGCTCGATCCAGCGCGCCAGAGTGTCGGGCCGGTTGGCGAGGCGGCCGGCGATGTAGCTGCGCGCGCCGAAGCCCTTGAGCGACGACGCGACGCGCCCGCCGGCGGAGGCGACACCGGGAATGCTGTGGCAACTCCCGCATTGGTATTGGGCCAGCAACTGGCGGCCGCGCCCGACGCTGGCGGCATGAACGCATCCGCAAGCCGCCACGATTGCCGCCAGCGCGGCGCGACACAGGGGATGGACAGGCATGACTTCATTGTGTCCCAGCCGCGCGAAGGCGTGGGGTGGGCGAGAATGGCCGGCTGATGCGGAAAAAGAACGTGCTGATCATCGCCGCCGCGACCGTCGCGGCCATTGTGTTGGGCGGCGTGCTGGTGGCTGTGGCTGTGGTCTACGGCGGGCTGTACAACGTCGCGGCCAGCGCGCAGCACCTGCAGCCGACCTTTTCCGTGCTGGTCGTCGCGATGCGGCAATCGGTGCGTTTGCGGGCCCGCAACGTCGAGGTTCCGCCGCTGGCGGACGAGACCATGGTGCTGCGTGGCGCGGCCTGCTTTCGCGACAAGTGCGTGCAGTGCCATGGCGCCCCGGGGGTTGCGCAGGAAGACATCGGCAAGAGCATGCAGCCGCTGCCGGGCCCGCTGGTGGACGCGCGCAAGAACTGGCGGCCGCGCGAGCTGTACTGGTTGACCCGCCACGGCATCAAAATGAGCGGCATGCCGGCCTGGGACCGCCGGCTGACGGAAGCCGAACTGTGGTCGGTGGTGGCGTTCATGCAGCGGCTGCCAGACCTGAATGCGGCGCAGTATGCGCAGGTCGTCGCGCGGGCACCGGCGGCGCCGAGTTGCGGCGCGGCACTGCCCGGTGCCACCTTGCCGCCGCTGGTCGCTGGCGATGCTGCGCGCGGCCGCCAGGCGTTGTTCCAGTACGCCTGCAATGCATGTCACACCATCCCCGGTGTCATCGGCGGCAGCCCCAACGTGGGACCGCCGCTGGCAGGCATCGCGGGGCGGTCACTGATCGCCGGCAAGCTCCCCAACACGGCGGACAACATGGTGCTGTGGCTGCGCCGGACGCAGGAGCTGAAACCGCTCACCGCGATGCCGCAGCTGGGTGTGACTGAGCAGGACGCGCGCGATATCGCCGCCTATCTCGCGAACCTGTACTAAGAGGGAAGTTCGATTCCCGGAAAGATCTTGATGACCGCGCTGTCGTCCTCGCGGCCGTAGCCGGCGCTGGAGGCCTGCATGAACATCTGGTGTGCGGTCGAGGCCAGCGGCAGCGGAAACTTGCTGGCGCGCGCCGTGTCCAGGACCAGGCCCAGGTCCTTGACGAAGATGTCCACCGCCGACAGCGGCGTGTAGTCGGCGGCCAGCACGTGCGCCATCCGGTTCTCGAACATCCAGCTGTTGCCGGCGCTGTGGGTGATCACCTCGTACAGCGCCTCGGGTGCCACGCCTTCGCGCAGCCCGAGCGCCATCGCCTCGGCCGCGGCGGCGATGTGCACGCCGGCCAGCAACTGGTTGATGATTTTCACCTTGCTGCCGGCGCCGGCCCGGTCGCCCAGCCGGTACACCTTGCCCGCCATCGCGTCGAGCACGGCGTTGGCCTTGGCATAGGCTTCCGGTTTCGCCGAGCTCATCACCGTCATCTGGCCGCTGGCCGCCTTGGCGGCGCCGCCGGAAATCGGCGCGTCGATGTAGTGGATGCCCATTGCGTTCAGACGCGCCTCCAGGCCGATCGACCAGTTCGGGTCGACGGTGGAACACATGACAAAGACGCTGCCTGGGCGCATCGCTGCGGCGGCGCCGCCCTCGCCGAACAGCACGTTCTCGGTCTGCTGCGCGTTGACGACGACGCTGATCACGACCTGTGAGGCCTGCGCCACCTGCGCGGGCGTGGCGCAAACGAAGCCTCCATCGGCCACGAAAGCAGCTGCGGCCTCCGGCCGCACGTCGCATACGTGCAACGTGTAGCCGCTGGCGCGCAGCGTGGCGGCGATGCCGGCGCCCATGGCGCCGAGCCCGATGAGTCCCGCGTGTTTCATGACAGCAGTCTGGAGCCTGGATCAGGCCGGGGATGACGGAAAGACTGGAGCGGGTGAAGGGAATCGAACCCTCGTATGAAGCTTGGGAAGCTGCCGTTCTACCATTGAACTACACCCGCGAAGCCGTCCATTATCTCACTGCGGCCCAAACTTATAATCGAAAGTCGAGCCGCACCAAGCTTTTCGCGCAGCCGGTGATTGCGCCGCACACCCCCAGGACCCGATGAGCACTCCCACTTCTTCTGTCGCCGACATCCGCAAGACCTTCCTGGACTTTTTCGCGTCCAAAGGCCACACCGTCGTGCCGTCCAGCCCGCTGGTGCCGGGCAACGACCCGACGCTGATGTTCACCAACTCAGGCATGGTCCAGTTCAAGGACGTGTTCCTGGGCACCGACAAGCGCCCGTACGCGCGCGCCGCCTCGGTGCAGGCGTGCCTGCGCGCCGGCGGCAAGCACAACGACCTGGAGAACGTGGGCTACACCGCGCGGCACCACACCTTCTTCGAAATGCTGGGCAACTGGAGCTTCGGCGACTACTTCAAGCGCGACGCGCTGAAGTGGGCCTGGGAGCTGCTGACCGAGGTCTACAAGCTGCCGGCCGACAAGCTCTGGGTCACGGTCTACATCGACGACGACGCCGCCTACGACATCTGGACCAAGGACATCGGCGTGCCTCCCGAACGCGTGGTCCGCATCGGCGACAACAAGGGCGCCAGGTACCAGTCCGATAACTTCTGGATGATGGCCGACACCGGCCCCTGCGGCCCCTGCTCGGAAATCTTCTACGACCACGGCCCGGAGATCGCTGGCGGCCCGCCCGGCTCGCCCGACCAGGACGGCGACCGCTACATCGAGATCTGGAACAACGTGTTCATGCAGTACGACATGCAGGAGGACGGCAGCGTCAAGCCGCTGCCCGCGCCTTGCGTCGACACCGGCATGGGGCTGGAGCGGCTGGCCGCCATCCTGCAGCACGTGCACAGCAACTACGAGATCGACCTGTTCGACGACCTGATCAAGGCGGCCTCGAAGGCCACCGGCGAGCAGGACCTGAACAACAAGTCGCTGCGGGTGATCGCCGACCACATCCGCGCCACGGCGTTTTTGGTGAGCGACGGCGTGATTCCCGGCAACGAAGGCCGCGGCTACGTGCAGCGGAGAATTATCCGGCGGGCCATCCGCCACGGCTACAAGCTGGGCAAGAAGACGCCGTTCTTTCACAAGCTGGTGGCCGACGTCGTGCGCCTGATGGGCGACGCCTATCCGCGCCTGCGCGCCGACGAGAAGCGCATCACCGACGTGCTGAAGGCCGAAGAAGAGCGCTTCTTCGAGACCCTGGCCAACGGCATGGAGATCCTCGACGCCGCGCTCGAGGGCGGCCAGCAGGTGCTGCCGGGCGATGTGGCGTTCAAGCTGCACGACACCTACGGCTTCCCGCTGGACCTGTCGGCCGACGTTTGCCGCGAACGCGCCGTGACGGTCGACGAGGCCGGCTTTGCGGCCGCCATGGAAAAGCAGAAGGCCGCCGGCCGCGCGGCCGGCAAGTTCCGCATGGACCGCGCGTTGGACTACACCGGCGCCGGCCACAAGTTCACCGGCTACGAGCAACTGGAAGAGAAGGCGCGCGTCGTCGCCTTGTACCGGGACGGCACGCCGGTGCAGCAGCTGCAGCAGGGTGACGACGGCGTCGTGGTGCTGGACACCACGCCGTTCTACGCCGAGAGCGGTGGCCAGGTCGGCGACAGCGGTGTGCTGGAGGCCGAGGGTGTGGAGTTCGGCGTCGGCGACACCCAGAAGATCAAGGCCGACGTGTTCGGCCACCACGGCAGCCAGGCCCAGGGCACGCTCAAGGTGGGCGACCAGGTCACGGCGCGGGTCGATGGCGCACGCCGCCACGCGACCATGCGCAACCACAGCGTCACCCACCTGATGCACAAGGCCCTGCGCGAGGTGCTGGGCGCCCACGTGCAGCAGAAAGGATCGCTGGTCGATACCGACAAGACGCGCTTCGACTTCACCCACAACCAGGCGGTGACCGACGGGGAGATCCACGAAATCGAGCGTCGTGTCAACGAGGAAATTCTCGCCAACGCCCAGACCCAGGCCCGCGTGATGGGCATCGAGGCGGCGCAGAAAACCGGCGCCGTGATGCTGTTCGGCGAGAAGTACGGCGAGGAAGTGCGGGTGCTGGACATCGGCGGCAGCCGCGAGCTGTGCGGCGGCACCCACGTCGGCCGCACCGGCGATATCGGCCTGTTCAAGGTCACCAGCGAAGGCGGCGTGGCCGCTGGCATTCGCCGGATCGAGGCAGTCACCGGCGCCAATGCGTTGGCCTACCTGCAGGATCTCGAGTCGACGGTGAAGAGCGTCGCGGCGACGCTGCGCACGCCCACCGGCGAACTGCAGGGCCGCATCGGCCAGGTGCTGGAACAGGTGCGTTCGCTGGAAAAGGAAGTGGCGCAACTCAAGGGCAAGCTGGCTTCGTCGCAAGGCGACGAGCTGATGGCGCAGGCGGTCGACGTCAAGGGCATCAAGGTGCTGGCGGCGCGGCTGGAAGGCGCGGACGCCAGGACGCTGCGCGACACCATGGACAAGCTTAAGGACAAGCTGAAAACTGCCGCCATCGTGCTGGCGACGGTGGATGGCAACAAGGTCCAGATTGCCGCCGGCGTCACTGCCGACAGCATGGGCAAGGTCAAGGCCGGCGAGTTGGTCAACTTCGTCGCCCAGCAGGTGGGCGGCAAAGGTGGCGGCAAGCCGGATATGGCGATGGCTGGTGGCACCGAGCCGGACAAGCTGGCCGGAGCGCTGCAGTCGGTGCAGGCCTGGGTGGCCGAACGCGCGTGAGGACGGCGATGGAGATCTCGATCGTGCAATCCGGGCCGACGTGGCGCTCCTGCCGTGTCACAACCTGACCCGAGCGACGTGCTGACGGCGCAGGACCGCAAGACGCGCAGGGCCGGCGCGATCCCGATTCGCCGGACGACTTCAAGGACAAGATCACAGTGCGCGAAGTCAGGGCCTAGCTGGGGCCCTGGCGTTTCCTGAACACCACGTCCCAGACGCCGTGGCCCAGTTTGAGGCCACGGTTCTCGAACTTGGTCAGGGGCCGGTAGTGTGGTTTCGGCGCGAAGCCGGCCGCGGTGTTCGCCAGTTGCGGCTCGGCCGCCAGCACCTCGAGCATCTGCTGCGCGTACGGTTCCCAGTCGGTCGCGCAATGCAGGGAGCCGCCGGGCGCCAGCCGCGCGGCGAGTTGCGCCACCAGCGGACCCTGGATCAGCCGCCGCTTGTTGTGCTTGAGCTTGTGCCACGGATCGGGAAAGAAGATGTGGACGCCGGCCAGGCTCTGCGCCGGGACCATGGTCGCGATCACTTCCACGGCGTCGTGTTGCAGGACGCGGATGTTCTCCAGGTCCTGCTCGCCCACGCGCTTGAGTAGCGCGCCGACGCCAGGCTCGTGCACTTCGCAGCACAGGAAATTGGTCTGCGGCATCAGCGCCGCGATGTGCGCCGTCGCTTCGCCCATGCCGAAGCCGATCTCCAGGACCGTCGGCGCAGCGCGTCCGAAGGTCGCGTTGAAGTCGAGCGGCTGCGCGGTGTAGGGCAGCACGAAGCGGGGCGCGAGCTGCTCAAAGGCCCGGGCCTGGCCGGTGGTGGTGCGGCCGGCACGGCGCACGAAGCTGCGTATGGCGCGCGGGTGGGCGACGCCGGGCGGCGCTTTGCCGCTCCCGCGGCTGGAATCGGATTCAGTCACCCGGCCGATTGTAGAAGTCGCGCCAGGCCACGATCCACGCCGCCAGCGCGTCGGGCAGCGGTCCCGGCTGCGGCGGCAGTCCGAGGGTTCGCGCGGCCAGCGTCAGCGCCGCCAGCGGGTCGGCGGTCGCCAGCGGCGCTGCGCCGTTCTGCTTGGACAGCTTCTCGCCGTTCGGGCCCAGCACCAGCGGCGCGTGCAGGTAGCGCGGCGTGGGAAGTCCGAGCGCGTGCTGCAGCAGGACCTGGCGGGCGGTGTTGTCGGCCAGGTCCTCGCCACGCACCACGTGCGTGATGCCCTGCGCTCCATCGTCCACGACCACCGCCAGCTGGTAGGCCCACAGGCGGTCGGCGCGCTTGAGCACGAAGTCGCCGACCTCGGCCGCTACATTCTGCTGCTGCGGCCCGAGCCGGCGGTCGTGCCACCGCACCGGCTGCGACGTGGTGCGAAAGCGCCATGCCCGCGCCGGGCGTTCGCGCAGACCGGCGCGGCAGGTGCCGGGATAGACCAGTTCGCCATGGCGCGGCCGGGCGTGGCCTTGGGCCACCAACGCCGCCTCGATGTCCGTGCGCGAGCAGGCGCACGGGTAAGCCATGTTCTGGGCGACCAGGCGATCGAGCGCTTGCCGGTAAAGGGCGCCGCGGTGCGATTGGCACACCGGCGCATCGTCGGGGACCAGGCCGAAGGCGTTCAACTGCTGCAGGATTGTTTCAGCCGCGCCGGGGATGCAGCGTGGGGCGTCGACATCCTCGATGCGCACCAGCCAGCGTCCACCTCGGGCCTGCGCATCGAGCCAGCTGGCCAGCGCCGCCACCAGCGAGCCCGCGTGCAGCGGGCCGGTCGGCGACGGAGCGAACCGCCCAACGTATGTGGCCCCCACGCGGCGACGCTCGACTTGCCCACCAGCCGGCTGCTACCGGCGGGCGACGGCCAGCGCCAGTTCGAGGCCGGAGACGAAGGCGTCCTCGGACCGGTGGCCCAGGCACCAGTCGCCGCAGGCGCCCAGGCCGAGGTCGGCATCCCACAGCATCGATTTTCCCAGTGGCCGCATGGTCTTGGCATTGCTCCAGCGGAACACCTGGGTGAAAGCCGGCTCGGCGCGGATTCCGGTCACTTCGGCAAAGGCCTTGTGCAGCTTCGCTGTCACCGTCTGTTCGTCGTCATCCAGGTGCTCCTGCGACCAGTTGGGGCTGGCCTGCACGGTCCAGCGCTCGACCCGGCTGCGGCCCGGTTTGGACGATTCGCGCGCCAGCCAGGCGATGCGATGGTGGGTGGACAGGGCGGCGTTCCACTGCGGCCCCAACGTCACCAGCGTCGGCTGGACGGCGTTCGGGAAGGCCAACATCAGGCTCCAGCAAGGCGCGACCTCGACCTGGTCCATCGCCGCGCTCAGAGCCGGCTGCGACGAAGCGCGCAGCAGCGCGCGGGCCGGCGCGCAGGGCAGGGCCAGCAGGACGGCGTCGAAACCGGAGTACACGTGGCTGGAGTCCTCGGGACCGCTGGTCTGCAGCTGCCAGCGCTTCGGGTCGAGCGTGTCGCGCTCGATCCGAGTCACCCGCGTGTCGAGTTCGAGCGCACCGGCGTCCAGCAGCGGACGTGCCCATTGGCGGGGCACCGCGTCCATGCTCGGCGTGCCGACGAAATGCGATTCGCGCGAGGGCAGGGCCGCTTCGGCGACGCGGCCGTGCGGGTCCAGCACGCGCACCGCGTTCGCGCTCCACGGCTTGTACGAGCCCGGCGCGCTGGCCAGCGCCTGGCTGAAGCGGGCATCGCGCACGGTGAAGTACTGGGCGCCGTGGTCGAAGGTGCCGAACGGCGTTTCGCAGCTGGCCATGCGGCCGCCGACCTGTCCGGCCTGTTCGAACACTGCCACCTTCCTGCCGGCCTGCGCCAGGGTGCGCGCGCAGGCAAGTCCGGCGAGGCCGGCGCCGATCACGGCGATGCTGTTGGGGACGGTGGCAGGCGGGCGAGGGGGCATGGAGGTTCCAGGGGTTTGTGGCGACTCTACCGCACGCTCACCAACCCGCGTCGTGGCCGCTCAGGAGCGCGTCGCGGGTGGTGGCGCTTTCCAGCTGGCTCAGCCACCATTGCAGCGCCCGGCCGGGGCCGAGTTTGGGACTGCGCCAGGCGTAGTGCATGCGGACCGTGCGGCTGGAGCGCTCGACCTGCTTAAGCACCAGCCGGCCGCTCTTCACATGCGGCCGGGCCATCGGCTCCGGCACGAAGCCGCCGCCCAGGCCGCGCAGCTGCGCTTCAACTTTGGCATGCATGGTCGGCACCGTCAGCACATCCTGGCCGGCCAGCAGGCCGATGGTCAGGCCGCTGCCGCGCTGGACCGAGTCGGCTGCCGCAACGGCCCGGTGCTGGTTCAGCATCTCGTCGGTCAGCGGCTCGGCCGCCGCCGCGAGCGGATGGTGCGGCGCCACGGCGTAGACGAACACCAGCTCGCCCAGCATCCGGCACTGCAGGCTGGCCGCGGCGCCGGGTTCGATCGGGATGCCGAGCGCGAGGTCGGCCTGGCCGGAGGTGAGCGCCTCCAGCGTGCCGGACAGTGTTTCGTTGCGGATGCGCAGCCGGGTGGGCGGATCGAGTTCGTAGAAGGCCTGCACCAGGTCCATCACCGTGGACAGCGAGATCACGCTGTCCACCGCCACCGTGAACTGCGGTTCCCAGCCCGTGGCCACCCGCCGCACCCGGTTCGACACCGCGTCGATTTCCTGCAGCAGCCGGGTGCCTTCGCGCAGCAACTCGGCGCCAGCCTCGGTCAGCACGGCCTGGCGCGAGGCCCGGTCGAACAGCAGCACGTCGAGCGCGTCCTCGATCTGCCGCACCCGGTAGGTCACGGCGCTGGGCACCAGTCCGAGCTGCCGGGCGGCGGCCGCGAAGCTGCCCGCGGCTGCCACCGACTGCAGCAGGGACAAGGCGTTGGGTGTCAGGACGTCCCGGGGGGTTTGCACGGTTCTGCCATGATTGTTCAATTAATTCGAATGGTGCCATCAAAACCGCACCGCTGCAAAAGGGTTCACGGCGCCTACATTCAGGTCGTTCAGACGCGCTGCGGATATCGAAAAGGACCCCATGCTCACCTTGCGCAAATCGACGGACCGCGGCTACGCTGACCACGGCTGGCTCAAGTCGTTCCACAGCTTCTCCTTCGCTGGATACCACGATTCCCAGCACATGGGTTTCGGCAACCTGCGCGTGATCAACGAAGACCGGATCGCCCCGGGCACCGGCTTCGGCACCCATGGCCACCGCGACATGGAAATCATCAGTTACGTGCTGGAGGGCAAGCTCGCCCACAAGGACACGCTGGGCAACGTCAAGGGCATCCCGCCGGGCGACGTGCAGCGCATGAGCGCCGGCAATGGCGTGCAGCACAGCGAGTTCAACCATACAGACGACCAGACCACGCACTTCCTGCAGATCTGGATCGAGCCCAACGTGACCGGCATTCCGGCCAGCTACGAGCAGAAGACCTTCGACGAATCGGACAAACGCGGCAGGCTGCGCCTGGTGGCTTCTCCTGACGGTGCGCAGGGCTCGGTCACGATCCACGCCGACGCCCGGCTGTACGCCGGACTGTTCGACGGCGCCGAGGCGGCGTCGCTGCCGCTGGACGCAAAGCGCAAGACCTATGTCCACCTGGTGCGCGGCGAGCTGGACATCAATGGCAGGACACTGTCCGCCGGCGACGCCGCCAAGCTCGATAACGAATCCACGCTGACGCTGGCCAACGGCAGCAGCGCTGAAGTGCTGGTGTTCGACCTCGTCCCCTGATCCGTCCTTGCTTTCCCAACCACCCCTGCTGGAGTCACCATGAACAACAACCTGCCCACCACCCCCGCCCAGGACACCCTGGCGCTGATCGGCCGCGTGCTGATCGCCCTGCTGTTCGTGCCCGCCGGCTGGGGCAAGATCGCCGGTTTCGCCGGCACCGTGGGCTACATCGCCTCCAAGGGCGTCCCGCTGCCCGAGGTCTGCGCAGCGATCGCCGTCGCCGCCGAACTGGGTCTGGCGCTGCTCCTGCTGGTCGGCTGGCAGGCGCGCTGGGCGGCGCTCGGCCTGGGCGTCTTCACCTTCGTGATCACGTTCATCTTCCACAACTACTGGGGTGTGCCGGCCGAACAGATGGGCCCGCAACGGATGAATTTCTACAAGAACATGGCGATCTCCGGTGGCCTGTTCGCTTTCGCAGCCTTCGGCGCCGGCCGCTTCAGCCTGGATGGCCGCCGCGGCAGCTGAGCACGGCAGCACGGAACCCGACCCGATGCCAACCATCGCCATCGTCTACCACTCCGGCTACGGCCACACCCAGCGCATGGCGCAGGCTGTGGCCGATGGCTCGGGCGGCCAGCTGCTCGCCATCGATGCCGACGGCAACCTGCCGGCCGGCGGCTGGGAAGAGCTCAAGTCCGCCGACGCGATCGTCTTCGGCTCGCCCACCTACATGGGCAGCGTGAGCTGGCAGTTCAAGAAATTCGCCGACGCCTCGTCGCGGCCCTGGTACGCCCAGGACTGGAAGGACAAGCTGTTCGCCGGCTTCACCAACAGCGCGGCGATGAATGGCGACAAGTCCTCGACTCTGGCCTACATGTTCACGCTGGCCATGCAGCATGGCGGCCTCTGGGTCGGCCTGGGCGTGATGCCAAGCAGCGGCAAGGCGGCGACACGCAACGACGCCAACTACCTGGGCTCATACAGCGGTGCGATCGCCCAGTCGCCAACCGATGCGTCGGTGGCGGAGATGCTGCCAGGCGACCTGGAGACCGCAACCGTTTTCGGACGCCGCGTGGCGGAAGTTGCGAGGCGCGTCAGGCCCTGATCGGTTGACTTTTCACCTGGAGACGCGATAGGCATCGCGAAGGAACTGGCCGGCCGCACCAGGCAACTCGGTGGCGGTCTCACGGTTCTCAGGCAGCTGTGCCACATGCCGTCCAATGCGATCCCGGAGATCAGCCTCGGCACGTCACCGAAGGCGCGATGGCCGGGCTCTCGCCGGGCCTGTCGGTGCGGCTGGCCGAGCCGGTTGTTCCGGTGGCTGGGTCGGCTTAGTCGCCGTAACGCAGTACGACGCGGCCGTAGATGGTGCCGGCACGCATCCGGTCCAGCACCTGGTTGATCTGGTCCAGCGGCTGTGATTCGGTGCGGCACTTCAGTTTTCCCTCCGCCGCCATCGCGAGCACGGCGCGCAAGTCGTCGCGGGTGCCCACGGCGCTGCCGATCACGCGGATTTCCCGCCCGACCAGCGCCAGCGCGGCGAAGCTCAATGGCTTGGCCGGCAGGCCGACGACGGCCAGTGTTCCGGTAGGGCGCAGCACGGTCATGGCTGCGTCGAACGCCGCGTTGGAGGACGACGTGACGATCGCCACATGGACGCCGCCCGCCTTCGCCAGGGCCTTGAGCGCCTCGGCGTCGCTGGCGACCAGCACGCGGGCCGCGCCGAGCTCGGTCGCCAGCGCCAGCTTCTCGGGCGCGACGTCCAGGCCGATCACTTCGGCGCCCATCGCCTTCGCGATCTGCACCGCGAGGTGGCCGAGGCCGCCGATGCCGAACACCGCGACCCGCTGGCCGGGCGCCACGCCGGCGTTGCGCAGCGCGCGGTAGACAGTGACGCCGGCGCAGAACAACGGCGCAGCTTCCTCGGGCCCGAGCGCATCGGGCACCGGAATCGCGTGGCTGGCCTTGGCGCACATGAACTCGGCGTAGCCGCCGTCGACCATCAGGCCGGTGACCACACCGCGCCGGCAGAGGTTTTCGTTGCCCTCGAGGCAAGGCTCGCAAACGCCGCAGCTCTGGTACAGCCAGGCCACGCCGACCCGCTGCCCCAACTGCAGGCCGGAGACGGCGCTGCCGCGCGCGACGACGCGCCCGACCGCTTCGTGGCCGGGGACGAGGCGCGGCTTGGCGGCGGCCCGGAACGCCGGCAGCTCGCCGTCGATGATGGTCAGGTCGGAATGGCAGACGCCGCAGGCTTCGAGCTGGATCAGCACTTCGTCGTCCGCGGGAGTGGGAACGGGCAGTTCGGCGAGCTCCAGCGGAGCACCGAACCCGGTGAGGACGGCTGCTTTCATGGTGGCCTTTGACTCCGGAAAAATGTTGCCGGTGCCGGATTAAACCCCGCTGCGGGCCCCTGTCAAGGGGCAGGGGTTTCCTACAATGCAGTCATGTTTGTCCATCTGCGCCTGCACACCGAATTCTCCGTCGTCGATGGCACCAACCGCATCGACGAAACTGTCCGGGCCGCGGCGGCCGACGGCCAGCCGGCGCTGGCGATCACCGACCTGAACAACCTGTTCGGCGGCATCAAGTTCTACAACGAAGCGCGCGGCAAGGGCATCAAGCCGGTGCTGGGCGCGGAGATCATGGTGCAGGGGCTGGGCAAGGACGGCTCGCAGATCTCGCGCATGGTGCTGCTGGTGCAGGGCCGCCAGGGCTATCTCAACCTGTGCGAGCTGCTGTCGCGGGCCTGGACCCGCAACGCGGTGAAGGCGCAGGCGGTATGCAGGCCCGAGTGGCTGCGCGAGCTGGGCGAAGGGCTGATTGCGCTGTCCGGTGCGCAGGCCGGCCCGGTCGGCCAGGCGCTGGTGCAGGGCGACGAGCAGCGCGCGGGCGACGTGGCGCTGGAACTGGCCTCGATCTTCCCGCACCGCTTCTACCTCGAACTGCAGCGCGCCGGCCGTCCCGACGACGAAGCGCATGTGGCAGCCGCGGTGCAACTGGCAGCGCGCATGAAGCTGCCGGTGGTCGCGACCCATCCCGTGCAGTTCACCGGCGAAGACGACTACGAGGCGCATGAGGCGCGGGTGTGCATCGCCGAAGGCGAGATCCTGGGCAACCAGCGCCGGGTGCGGCGCTTCACGCGCGAACAGTACTTCAAGTCCGCGGCGCAGATGGAGCAGCTGTTCGCCGACGTGCCGTCCGCCATCGCCAACACCGCCGAGATCGCGCGCCGCTGCAACCTGGTGCTGGAACTGGGCAAGCCGCGGCTGCCGGCGTTCCCGACGCCGGACGCGATGCCGATCGAGGAGTATTTCCGCGTCGCCTCGCACGAAGGCCTGAAGGACCGGATGCTGCGTCTCTACCCGGATGCGGCGCAACGCGACCAGCAAATGCCGCGCTATGTCCAGCGGCTGGAGTTCGAGATCAACACGATCCTGAAGATGGGCTTCCCCGGCTACTTCCTGATCGTGGGCGACTTCATCAACTGGGCCAAGAACAACGGCTGCCCGGTGGGCCCGGGCCGGGGCTCGGGTGCTGGCTCGCTGGTGGCGTACTCGCTCAAGATCACCGACCTCGATCCGCTGCAGTACAACCTGCTGTTCGAGCGCTTCCTGAACCCCGAGCGGGTCTCAATGCCCGACTTCGACATCGACTTCTGCCAGACCAACCGCAACCTGGTGATCGACTATGTGAAGCACAAGTACGGCAAGGACGCAGTGAGCCAGATCGCGACCTTCGGCACCATGGCCGCGCGCGCGGCGATCCGCGACGTCGGCCGGGTGCTGGACATGAGCTACACCTTCTGCGACGGCATCAGCAAGCTGATCCCGAACAAGCCGGGCCAGCACATCACGATCGCCGACGCCATCAGGCAGGAGCCGGTGCTGGCCGAGCGGCTGGAAAAGGAAGAAGACGTCAAGACGCTGCTGGCGCTGGCCCAGAAGCTGGAGGGCATGACCCGCAACGTCGGCATGCACGCCGGCGGCGTGCTGATCGCGCCCGGCAAGCTCACCGACTTCACGCCGCTGTACCAGCAGCCGGGCAGCGATTCGGCGGTGAGCCAGTACGACAAGGACGATGTGGAAGCGGCCGGCCTGGTGAAGTTCGACTTCCTGGGCCTCGCCACGCTGACGATCCTGGAGATCGCCCGCGAGTTCATCGCCACCCGCCACCCGGGCCAGGAAAACTTTCGCTTCGAGAACATCGCGCTGGACGACCCGCACACCTACAAGCTGTTCGCCGACGGCAAGACCGAGGCGGTGTTCCAGTTCGAAAGCCGCGGCATGCAGGGCATGCTGCGCGATGCGCGGCCGACCCGGCTCGAAGACCTGATCGCGCTCAACGCGTTGTACCGTCCGGGGCCGATGGACCTGATCCCCAGTTTCGTCGCGCGCAAGCATGGCCGTGAGGAAGTGGAATATCCGCACCCGCTGGTCAAGGAGATGCTCTCCGAGACCTACGGCATCATGGTCTACCAGGAGCAGGTGATGCAGACCGCGCAGATCCTGGGCGGCTACTCGCTCGGCGGCGCCGATTTGCTGCGCCGCGCGATGGGCAAGAAGAAGCCCGAGGAGATGGCCGAACACCGGCAGATCTTCCGTGCCGGTGCGGCGAAGAACAACATCAACGAGGTCAAGGCCGACGAGATCTTCGACCTGATGGAGAAGTTCGCCGGCTACGGCTTCAACAAGTCGCATGCGGCCGCCTACTCGCTGCTGGCGTACCACACGGGCTGGCTGAAGGTCCATTACACGGCGGAGTTCTTCTGCGCCAACATGACCGTGGAAATGGACGACACCGACAAGCTCAAGGTGTTGTTCCAGGATGCCCAGAAGAATTTCGGCCTGAGCTTTGAGCCGCCGGACGTGAACCGCGGCAACTACCGCTTCGAGCCGATCTCGGACAAGGTGATCCGCTACGGCCTGGGGGCGGTGAAGGGCACCGGGCAGCAGGCGATCGAAGCGATCGTCACCGCGCGGGAAGAAGGCGGCGCCTTCACCAGCCTGTACGACTTCTGCGTCCGGGTCGACCGGTCACGTATCAACAAGCGCACGGTCGAAGCGCTGATCAAGGCCGGCGCCTTCGACTCGTTGCAGCTCAATCGCGCATCACTGGTGGCGTCGATCGACCGGGCCTTCGACTTCGGCAATGCGACCGAAGCCAACGCCAACCAGGGCGGACTGTTCGACATGGGGGATTCGCATGCCGCCAGCACGCAGGAACCGGAGCTGGTGCAGGCGACGCCCTGGGGCGTGAAGGAACGCCTGACCTACGAGAAGACCGCCGTCGGCTTCTACCTGTCGGGCCATCTGTTCGACGAGGTAGCGCTGGAAGTGCGGCGCTTCGCCCGCCGGCAGATCGACGACCTGATCGACAGCCGCGAGCCGCAGTTGCTGGCCGGCATCGTTAGCGATTTTCGCGTCATCAACGGCCAGCGCGGCAAGCTGGCGCTGTTCAGGCTGGACGACAAGTCCGGCACCATCGACGCCCGCGCCGACGAGGCGCTGGTCAACGCCAACCGCAACCTGCTCAAGGAAGACGAACTGGTGATCGTGATGGGCAAGCTGCAGCCCGACCGCTTCTCGGGCGGCCTGCAGCTGACCATCAGCCAGGTCTGGGACCTGGCGACGGCGCGCTGCCGCTTCGGCAAGTTTCTGCGGGTGGCCGTCAACGGCCATGCGCCGGACATTCAGCGGCTGGTCAAAGACTTCCCGCCGCGGCGCGAAAACTCCGATCAGGGTGAACTCGTGCGCGGCCTGAACGTGCGGCTGGCGCTGCAGCGCGACCAGGCGGTGGCCGAAGTCCAGCTGGGCGAGGAGGCCAAGTTTTTCCCCAGCGACGCGGCGCTGGCCAGCTGGACGGCCCAGGCCGACAACGGCCAGGCCCAGGTGGTCTACGAGCAACCCTGAGCGGAGCAGCGCGTGGCGTCAGGCCTTTGGCGCGCCTTCCTGGCGGTCCGGTCGCGCCGCGGCAAAGGCGTCAAGCTTCTCGCAGGCAGCCATGATGCGATCGACTGTCGGAATCTCCGCTACCTCGATCTTGAAAATGCGCATCACCACGATGATGCTGGCCAGGCAGATGTCTGCCTGCGTGACCGACTCACCGTGGCAATAGGTGCCGGTGGCGGCGTCGTTGGCCAACCGCTGTTCGACCGCGCGCAGTCCGGTGGTGAACCAGTGGATCTGCCAGGCGCGCCATGCGGCGTCGTCGAATTTCGCCTCGGTCGCCAGATATTTCTTGACCCGTGGGGTGATCAGCGGATGGGTATCGGCCGCCAGCATGGCGGCGATCGAGCGAACCCTTGCGCGTCCATGCGGATCCGCCGGCAACAGGGCCGGTGTCGGGTAGCTCTCATCGAGAAATTCGAGGATCGCCAGCGATTGAGTCAGCGGTAAAGATGCCGCGCCGCCTTCGCGGTCGATCAGCGCGGGAATCGCGCCCAGCGGGTTGATCTTCAGGAACGCGTCGCTGCGCTGTTCGCCGGCGTCCAGGTTGACGTTGCGTTCCTGCCTCGGCACGCCTTTGAGGTTGAGCGCAACGCGCACCCGGTATGTGGCGGAGGTGCGCCAGAAGCTGAAAAGCTCGAATCGGGGTTGCTGGGTCATCTGGGTTCCTGGGGTCGGCCGCGGTTGAAGTGATGCGGACAGAATAGCGACCTTGTCCTGCTTGCGCAGAGACCACAGGAATGCCCCATTGAACTCAGTCCCCACACCCGTCGTTTTCATTCCCGCCCTGCTGTGCGACGAAGCAATGTACAGCGACGTGATCGCCGACCTTGGCGATGCCATCGAGCCGCACGTGCTGCTGTCGCCGAAGCCGCGCCTGGAAGACAGCGTTGCCGATCTGCTG
>JACMQP010000520.1 GCA_014376915.1 Ramlibacter sp. | reverse complement strand
TCGACCTGTCCGATCCCGGCGACTACACCGTGCTGGCGGACCGCTATGCCGCCGCCGTCACCGCCTTGGGGCTGCAGCCGGTGATCTACCCGATGGCCGCCGCGGCCGACGTCGCCGACCTGCTGCCGCTGGTCGACGGCGTGCTGCTGACCGGTTCGCCATCCAACGTCGAGGCCACGCACTTCGGAGCGACGGCGCTGTCCACCGACCTGCTCGATCCGCGCCGCGACGCGCTGACGATGGCGCTGGTGCCGGCCGCGCTCGCCGCGGGCACGCCGCTGTTCGGTGTCTGCCGCGGCCTGCAGGAAATGAATGTCGCGCTCGGCGGCAGCCTGCACCAGCGGGTGCATGCTGAACCGGGCCTGATGGACCACCGCGAGCCGGAGGACCCCGACCTGGCCGTGCAGTTCGCCACCCGCCATGAGGTGATGCTGACCGAAGGCAGCGCGTTTGCCCAATGGGCGGGCGGCACGCGTGCCGAGGTGAATTCACTGCACGGCCAGGGCATCAAGCGGCTCGGCAAAGACCTGGTCGCCGAGGCGCTGGCGCCGGATGGCCTGGTCGAAGGCGTGCGGGTCGCGGGCGCGCCGGGTTTTGCCTATGGCGTGCAGTGGCATCCGGAATGGCGACACGCGGAGAACCCGTTCTACCAGCGTTCGCTGGAAGCGTTTGCCGCCGCCTGCCGCGCCCGCCGGGAACGACGGGCGCGCGGATAGGGGGGTGCAGTTCTTTGCCCTGCGATAGCATCGTTTGCACCGCGCGGCCTCGCTTTGGACGGCGACAAGACGCTCTACGTGACGACGTCGACCGCGGTGGTCAGGATCGACCTGCGCTGAGGATCGCGTCCGCCACTTCGGCGAAGCCGGCGCCGCGCTCGCTCGGCGTGACGTACACCGGCCGGTGGGCCAGCTGCGCCTCGAAACGCCGGATGTTGGCCACGCCCACGCTGTGCGGGAAGTGCTCGAACATCAGCACGTCGTTGGTCGAGTCGCCGACATAGGCCCAGCGCCCGACTTCGGCGTCGAGCTCGCGGCCGAACAGCTCGCGCACGATCCAGCGCGCGCCGGCCAGCTTGTTGTGGTCGCCCAGCCAGCCGTTGATGTGGATCGAGCTGACGGTGGCGTTCATGCCTTCGTCCTGCATCAGCTTCACCACCCGGGCGATGCAGTGCTGCGGCAGCGTGGTGAACTCGCTGTGATCGATCGCGATGTCGGTCTCGCGGCCGGCGCTGTCGGTGGACAGCATCGCGCCCGGCACTTCGCGGACGATGCGACGCGCCACCTGCTGCATCCGCGCATAGTTGGCGGTTCGCAATGCCTCGTCCTGCTGGTAGATTTTGCGCAGCGCGCCCGGCCCGGTGTGAATCAGTGCCACCGCCCCGTTCTCGGCGACGATGGCATCGACCGGCCACGCGCGCGCGAACGGCTCGCTCCAGCCCACCGGCCGGCCGGTGATGGGAATGACGTGCAGGCCGGCGTCGCGCAACGCCGCGATGGCGCGCAGGGCGTCGGCGGTCGCCACGCCTTCGGTGGTCAGGGTGTCGTCGATGTCGGTGAAAATGCCGGCCAGCTTGCGCCGGTCAGCGGCCGGCCAAAGCGCCAGCGGCTTCATCGCAGCAGGCGCCCGTCGAGCAGCAGGCGCTGCGTCAGCGGTATGCCCGGGCTGGTCGCCGAGGCGGCCGGGCAGCTGCCGGTATCGATATGCTGGAGCGCTCCGGCCAGCAACGGCTCGGCGGTGCTGCCCAGCACCGAACTGAAAGTGTCGGCGACCGGGCAGGTGGCCTTGAAGCCGCCGGTGTAGTCGCCGAAGTTCTTCGCGTTGTAGCCCTGGAACTCGATCGCGAAGAAGGCCAGGCCGCAGTTGTCCTGGCGGTGGAAGCCGTAGGGCTTGCCACAGGTGGCGCTGCCCACCAGGATCACGTCGACATCGATGCCGCGCAGGCTGTTGACGATCGATTCGCTGGCCGAGCAGGTCTGGCCCGACGCCAGCACGTAAAGGCGCGGCAGGTTCAGCTGCGGCAGCGGCGTGCCGCGCGGATAGACCGTCTCCGCCGTTTGCACCCGGCTTGAGAACAGGTACGTGCTGGCCGCGGTTTCGGCCCGCCGCCTGGCGCTGAAGCGCAGCTGCTCGAAAACCCGGCCGTCGCTTTGCGGGCCGGTCACCATCGACGCGGCGGTCTGCGCCACGTACAGGAAGCCGCCGGTGTTGTAGCGCATGTCCAGCACCAGGTCGTTGACGCCGCCGTTGCGCAGCGCATCGAACGCGGCAATCAATTCGTCCTGCGCGCCCTGGTTGTGGTCGTTGAACAGGATGTAGCCGACCTTGCGGCCGTTGGGGCTGTTGACGATGCGGGTCAGCGGCACCGACTTGTTGGTCGCGGCCAGCAGGTTGCCCGGAACGCCGTCGCGCAGCACCGCGCCGTCCGGCGCGATCTGCAGCGCGTTGGCGCCGGCCGAAGTCAGCACGGCGCTGAAGCGGTCCCTGGGCTGGCCGCTGGCATCGGGCGTTTTCACCAGCAACGCGTTGAAGTAGGCCGGCACCGTGCTGTAGTCGGCTGCGTTGACGGCCGGGATCTCGTCGTACCAGAGGTAGGTCTCGTCCATGAAACTGCGGACGAACTTCTGCTGGCCTTCCAGCGTGCACATGTTGGCCAGCGACGAGGACGCCGGAAACAGCGGCGCCGGGGACGCGGCGTCGCCGCCGCCGCCACAGGAGGCGAGCAACAGCGCGGCAGCGAGCACGGCCGCCGAGGCCAGGGGACGCAGGAGCCTGAAGGACATCGTGCGACTCCTTCAGGCCTGCAGGGCCAGCCCCGCGTGTTCGCGCAGCAGGTGGAAATGGATCTTGGGAAAACGCTCCTGCGCCAGCCGCACGTCGTACGGCGAGGTGCACAGGAACGCCAGCGCGTTGGCGGCGTCGCGCGCCATGCGCGCCGGGTAGGCGTCGGTGAAGGCGCGCAGTTCGGCCGGCGTGTCGGCCGTGATCCAGCGGGCGCCGGTGTACTGGCAGCCTTCCAGCCGGATGTCGGCATCGTATTCGGACTTGAGCCGGTGCTGCACCACTTCGAACTGCAGCTGGCCGACGGCGCCGAGCAGCATCGAGCCGCCCATCTCCGGCCGGAACACCTGAATCGCGCCTTCTTCGCCGAGCTGGGCCAGGCCCTGTTGCAGCTGCTTGGTGCGCAGCGGGTTCCTGAGCAGGACAGTCATGAACAGTTCCGGCGCGAAGAACGGCAGGCCGGTGAACTGCAGATTGACGCCGTCGGTGATGGTGTCGCCCAGCTGCACGCCGCCATGGGTGGTGAAGCCGATGATGTCGCCGGCGTACGCTTCGTCCACCGCTTCGCGCCGCTGCGACAGGAAGGTGACGACCGAAGTCGGCCGCAGCTCCTTGGCCGTGCGCTGCACTTTCAGCTTCATGCCGGGCGTGTATTTGCCCGACGCCATGCGGACGAACGCGATGCGGTCGCGATGGTTGGCGTCCATGTTGGCCTGGACCTTGAACACCACGCCGGAAAAATCGCTGTCCTCGGGCTGGATCTCCCTGACCACCGGTTCCTTGTTGCCCGACAGCCGGCTGGCAGCATCAGAAGGAATCAGCCTGCTCACGCGTGGCTGTGGCGGCGGCGCCAGGTCGACCAGCGCCTCCAGCACTTCCATCACGCCGAAGTTGTTGACGCCGGAGCCGAAGAACACCGGCGTCTGCTTGCCGGCCAGGAAGGCCTCGTGGTCCCAGGTGGGCGAAGCGCCGATCGCCAGCTCCATGCTCTGCTCGGCGATCTCGAATTCGTGGCCGAAGCGGTTGAGCAGGTTCGCGCGGTCCGACAGCGGCACCGTCTCGAAGTCCTGCGGCAGCCGCTCGGAACCGGATTCGAACACCGTCATCGCACGGGTGCGCAGGTTCATGATGCCGCCGAAGGTCTTGCCCTGGCCGACCGGCCACGTCATCGGCACGCAGGGCATGCCCAGCTCGCGCTCGATCTCGTCCAGCAGTTCCAGCGGCTCGCGCACTTCGCGGTCCATCTTGTTGACGAAGGTGATGATGGGCGTGTTGCGCTGGCGGCAGACCTCGATCAGGCGCCGGGTCTGGGCCTCGACGCCGTTGGCGGCATCGATCACCATCAGCGCCGAGTCGACTGCGGTGAGCACCCGGTAGGTGTCTTCGGAGAAATCCTTGTGGCCCGGCGTGTCGAGCAGGTTGATCACGTGGTCGCGGTACAGCATCTGCATCACCGAGGAGGCCACGGAGATGCCGCGCTGCTTCTCGATCTCCATCCAGTCGCTGGTGGCGTGGCGTGACGCCTTGCGCGCCTTGACCGAGCCGGCGATCTGGATCGCGCCGGAGAACAGCAGGAGCTTTTCCGTCAGCGTGGTTTTGCCCGCGTCGGGGTGGGAAATGATGGCAAAGGTGCGGCGGCGCCGGGTTTCGGCGGCAAAGGGCGAGGCGGACAAGGGAGGACTCCGGGACAAGGCAAAGGGCCGGGTTGCAAACCGTTTCAGCCAGCCCCGTATTGTGCCGTCACGGTGTCGCTTCGGGGCGAACGGGAAAACCGGTCGGACCGGAACTGCTGGTGGTGGGGAGCGCATGCGTGGCGGTTCCAGCGCCCACGGAGCGGAAAGCAGCCGTCAACAAGAAGTCGTCATCCTGGGCCCGACCCGGCATGGCAAGGTCACTTCTTGCCGGCGCCGAACACCTTTTCCAGCTCGAAGGGCTTGGTGACCTCGAGCTGGTCGTAGCGGCAGTCCTCGGGCCGCTTGTCCTGCCGCCAGCGCAGGAACTGGGTTGCATGGCGGAAGCGGTCGCCCTGCAGGTGGTCGTACGTGACTTCGCAGACGCGCTCAGGCCGCACGGCTTCCCAGCTCAAGTCCTTGCCGCCGCTCCAGCGGCTCCGCGCGCCGGGCATTCGGCGCGCGTCCTGCGACTCGCCGGGCATCGCGTCGGCGTCCCCTGCGGATGCGGTTGCCCTGTCGCTCCAGGGATGGTTGTCGAGTGCGTTCTTGCGCAAATGCTCCAGTTCATCGGCCAGCTGCCTTCGCATCTCCATGGTGAAGGCCGACGTGACACCGGCGTGCTGCAGCGCCCCAGCATCGTCGTAGAGCCCCAGCAGCAGCGAGCCGACGGCGTCGCGGGTCTCCTTGTACCAGCGGAAGCCCGCCACCACGCAGTCGGCGGTGCGGGCATGCTTGATCTTGAACATGGCTCGCTTGCCCGGCTGGTAGGGCCCGTCTTCGGGCTTCGCCATCACGCCGTCCAGGCCGGCGCCCTCGAAGCGCACCAGCCAGTCGGCGGCAGTCGCCCGGTCGCGGGTCATCGGGGTCAGGTAGACCGGCGGCTTGACCGAGCCGAGCAACTGCTCCAGCCGCGCCCGGCGCTCGGACTGCGGCAAAGCCATGGTGCTTTTGCCGCCGGCGGCAATCAGGTCGAAAGCGACGAACGAGGCCGGCGTTTCCTGTGCCAGCCGCGCCACTCGCGAGGGGGCCGGGTGCAACCGCTGCTGCAGGGCGTCGAAATCCAGTCCGCTCCGAGTTGCCACCACGATCTCGCCGTCGACCACACAGCCCCGGGGCAGCAACTCGCCCAGCGCCTTGGCCAGCTCGGGGAAGTAGCGGTCCAGGGGCCTCAGGTCGCGGCTCTGGATCACCACTTCGCTGCCCCTGCGAAAGACGATGGCCCGGAAACCGTCCCACTTCGGCTCGAACAGGAAGCCCTCGCCTTGCGGCAGCTCAGCCGCGACTTTGGCCAGCATGGGCTCGATGGGTGGCTTGAGAACGGTAGAGGTTGCGAGCATGAAGTATTTTTACCGCTTTTGGCCGCCGGCCATGCAGGTGCGCTTCCTGCGAGCAGGTCATCCGATTTCCTATAAGATCGCGGCAACCCGAGGAGCGTTGCAGCGCCGCAAAGGCGTGAGGCTCGGGTTCCATCCGCAACGACGCTCGCCCACGTTTTCCGTGCGGTGAGCCCCCAATCTCCCCACGAAGCGTGGTCTCCAAGACCGTTTTGCCGAAAGAGACTCTCATGAACGCCGTTCTCAAGCCCGCCACCTTCGCCGACTGCGCGATCGCCGACCTCACCCTTGCCGCCTGGGGCCGCAAGGAAATCCGCATTGCGGAAACCGAGATGCCCGGCCTGATGGCCATCCGCTCGGAATACACCAAAAGCCAGCCGCTCAAGGGTGCCCGCATCACCGGTTCG
>JACMQP010000519.1 GCA_014376915.1 Ramlibacter sp. | reverse complement strand
CGGCAGCCCTGCCGCCTACCTGGCCTGGACCCAGCTGCCGGCGCTGTGCAGCAGCTGCTGCGGCGCCGCGATCGACTACCAGCCCATGTTGCTGGGCGGCGTGTTCCAGGCCACCGGCAACCAGTCGCCGATGACGGTGCCGGCCAAGGGCAGCTACATGCAGCGCGACCTGGCGCTCCATGCGCAGCGCTATGGCGTGCCGTTCGAGCACAACCCGCATTTCCCGATCAACACCCTGACCCTGATGCGTGGCGTGACCGCAGTCCAGACGCAGCAACCCGAGCGGTTCGCCGACTATGTCGACGCAGTGTTCCGGGCGATCTGGGTCGACCGCAAGAACATGAACGACCCGCAGGTGGTCGCCAGTGTGCTGGCAGCGGCCGGCTTCGACCCCGCCGCACTGCAGGCGCAGGCCGCCGATCCGCAGGTAAAGGAGCGCCTGAAACAGGTGACGCAGGACGCGGTGGCGCGCGGCGTCTTCGGCGCGCCCACGTTCTTCGTCGATGGCCAGATGTTCTGGGGCCAGGACCGGCTCGACTTCGTCAAGAAAGCACTCAAATGACAACCGACATCCTCATCCACACCGAAGACGGCGTTCTCACCATCACGCTGAACCGCCTCGCGCGCAAGAACTCAATCACGTCCGCCATGTACGGCGCGATGGCCGACGCCATCGAGCAGGCGGCGTCGGATCCGGCCATTCGCGTCGCGCTGATCCAGGGCCATGAGACAGTGTTCTCGGCCGGCAACGACATCGGCGATTTCCAGAGCAAACCGCCAGCCGGCATGGACTCACCGGTGTTCCGTTTCCTGCGCAGCATCGCCAGTTTCCCGAAGCCGCTGGTGGCCGCGGTCTGCGGTCCGGCCGTCGGCATCGGTGTCACCATGCTGTTCCACTGCGATCTGGTCTACGCTGGCGACAACGCCGCGTTCTCGATGCCGTTCGTCAATCTGGGCCTGTGCCCGGAAGCGGGGTCGAGCCTGCTGGTGCCGCAGATGCTCGGCTACCATCGCGCGGCCGAGGCACTGCTGCTGGGAGAGCCGTTCATGGCCGAAGCGGCGCTGGAAGTCGGCCTGGTCAACCGCGTGGTGCCGCCCATGGAAGCCAACGGCGTCGCCCGAGCCGTGGCGCGCAAACTGGCGGTCAAGCCACCTTCGTCGCTGGCCGAAACCAAACGACTGATGAAGAAGAACACGCAGCCGGCGGTGCTGCAGCAGATGGCCGACGAGGGCGCCAGCTTCGCCCGCATGCTGGGCGAGCCGGCGGCGAAGGAAGCGTTCGGTGCCTTCATGGACAGGCGCAAGCCGGATTTCTCGAAGCTCTGAGCGGACCTGCGTCTTGGCTCTGTAGGACATAGCGCCTTCGTGGGGGCTATGTTGTCTGACATACACGATTGTTGAGTCGACCTAGACTGACACGTTGCAGGAAAAAGCCCGGGTGTTCCGGTCTCCCCCGCGATCTCGATGTTTCGGGGGACCCCATGTCGCCACAAGTTTTCGTCCCGTTCGCGCTGCTGGCACTGGTCCAGGCAGCGACCGCCCAGCAACCCCCTAGCGCCGGCGGGCAGATGCAGCAGATTCCGCCCACGCCGGTCGCACCGCGGGCGGCGCCGCAGACCAGCATCCAGCCGCAGGCCGCGCCGGCGACCGAAGCCTCCGATGCGGTGAAGATCACCGTTCGAGCCCTCCGGGTGGCGGGTGCGCAGGTGTATTCCGAGCCCGAGCTGGT
>JACMQP010000518.1 GCA_014376915.1 Ramlibacter sp. | reverse complement strand
GCCGCGCAGGCTTACCGCGCGCTGGAAGCACGCGACTACGCCCTGGCGGCGGACCAGGCGGGGCAAGCCGTGGCGGTGTCGCCGACCAACCGCGACTACCAGTTGCTGCTGCTCGACGCCCAGCTCGGCGCCGGCCGGCTGGCCGATGCCGAACAGACCGCGACCGCGGCGCTCGCTCTCGATCCGGGCGACGCGGCCGGGCTGGCCCAGCGCGGCGCGATCCGTAAGCGCCTGGGCAATGACGCTGGCGCCACGGAAGATTTGAACGCGGCTCTGGCGGCCGGTCAGCTCGGCCCCGCGGCCGAAGTCGGCGCGCTGGCCGACCTCGGCCGGCTGAGCGAGGCGCGCAGCCGGTTTGCGCAGCTTCAAGCCGATGGTCGGTGGCGCGATGCGAGCGACCTGGACCAGGCGTACCTGGCGGCACGCATCGGCCACGACGAGGCGGCGCGCGAGGCCTTCGCCCGCGCCGACGCCGCCGGCAAGCTGCCGGACGGCGCGTTGCAAGACTCGGCGTATACGTCGCTGCGCGCCGGCAAGGACAGCGAGGCCGTGAGCTACTTCAAGCGCACCATCGACGCCGCCGATTCGCTCAAGCTCAGGCTCGAGCCGCAGATGGTGTTCGACACCCGCCGCGCGGTCGCCGACATTTCGCGCGAAGGGGGCGTCATCGCGTCGCTGACCTACCGCGGCGGCGGCGGCGTGGTGTCCGGGTTCGGCGCCTCCCGCGAGCTGATTGGGAACAAGACGGCGCAGGTCGGCGTCGAGGCCTACTGGCGTCCCTTCGGCTACCGCAACGGCCGCTACGTCGAGCTGTTTGCACGCGGCTTCGAGACGCTGTACAGCCAGGCCGGCGGGGCCACCGGCGGCGACAGCCTGCAGACCGCTCTGGGCATCCGCTGGAAGCCGTTCAGCGCGCAGAACGCGGTGCTGTCCTTGAGCCGGGTGTTTTCCAAAGGCGCGGCCGACGACTGGCTGGCGCAGGCCGCCTACTCGCTGGACGTCGGCACGGACCTGCGCGCGGACGTGAACAACTGGTGGACCACCCGGGTGGCCGCGGAGGTCGGCCACTACACGGAGAACCCGCAGACCTATGGCCTGGCGAGCGTGCAGGTGGGCAAGAGCTACCGGCTGGCGGGCGAGGGCAGGACAGTCGCGTTTCCGCACGCGGTCGTCGCGGCCGAGTACAACTCGCTGCTGCCGACCGACAAGCTTTCCGTCGGCGCCGGGCCCGGCGTCAGCGTGCGCCACTGGTTCCGTGAGGATCGTTACGCAGCGCCGCGTTCGTATGTGGACTTCTCGCTGGAGTACCGGTTCCGCCTGTCGGGTGATGACCGGGCCAGGGGCCTGTTCATCACTTCGCTGATTTCCTACTGACCCGCCGGGAGCGCAATTCATGATCCGATGCAAGGCCCTGGCGGCGACGTTCCTGCTCGCCTGCGTCGCCGGATGCGCGGTGCAGGTCCCGACGATCGAAGGCACCGTCTGGCAGGTCTACAACGAGAACGCGGCGCCCAGGGGCAACTGGGACCGGCTCGGCGCCCGCCGGTTGCTGGTTCAGTGGACGGCGGTGGACGGCATCGCTTTCCGCGAGGGCACCAGCCTGCCCAGCGGCAACATCCCGGACTGGAAGCGCATCGCCGGCGAGCCCTGGGCCAGCGAGGTGATCCTGGGCCTGGCCGGCCGCTTCGACGAGACGAGCGCCCGGGCCGACATCGCGCAACTGGCCGAGACCTCCGCCGCGCTGGCGCAGCTGCCGACGCCGCTGAATGTGGTCGGCTACTACTTCCCGGTCGAGATCGACCCGACCTGGACCGAAGCGCCGCAACTCACCGCGCTGCTGGCCAAGTTGCCGCGGCCGCTCTGGATCAGCGTCTACGACAGCGCCAACGTCGGTCCGCAGGAGCTCGCCGACGGCCTGCTCAAATGGCTGCCGACCGATGTGGGTGTGTTCTTCCAGGACGGCGTCGGCGTTCATGCGCGCGACGCCTGGGTGGCCCGCCATTACGTCACCGTGCTGGAACGCGCCTTGGGCAAGGGCCGCGTGCGCGTGATCGCCGAGGCCTTCCGTCCCAAGTCCGGCGGCGGCTTCCGGCCGGCCACGATCGAAGAACTGCGCCCGCAACTGGCGACCTATGCCGGCCTGCCGATCTACCTGTTCGAGGCGCCGCTGTACGTCAACCCCGCGCTGGTCGAGCAGCTGGTTCAGGCCGGCGCCGGCAAAACGCGTTAGTTGCTTGCGGCATGAATACAAAATTGACGAAACGTTCCATTTGTGGCGCAGTCCTGGTTGGCTGGACCGCGTTCGCCTGCGCCCTGTCGCTGGGGCCGGTGTCCGGTCCCACTGTCTTCGGCAGGCCGCTGGAACTCACTGCACCGATCCAGTTCGACGATGTGGCCCAAAGCGGCGGCTCTGGCTGCGTGTCGGCCGAGGTTTTCTACGGCGACCAGCGGGTCGACGCCCGCCTGGTCCAGGTGGACGTGACGCCCGATGCCGCCCGCCAGCT
>JACMQP010000517.1 GCA_014376915.1 Ramlibacter sp. | reverse complement strand
TTCATCGACATCTGGTACTGGGGACGGAGACTCTTCAGGCATCTCTCGCTCCAGCGGCGCAATTATTCGAAGCTGACCGCCGAGCAGTTGCTGGAGCGCGGCGAGCAGCCGCTGGCCATCATGATTCCTGCCTGGCAGGAACATGACGTGATCGCCGCCATGGTGCAGAACATGGTGGGGGTGCTGAACTACCAGAACTACGTCGTGTTCGTCGGCACCTATGTCAACGACCCGGCGACGATCGAGGAAGTCGAGCGCATGAAAAAGCGCTACCGGCAGGTGATCCGGGTGGAGGTCCCCCACCCGGGGCCGACCTCCAAGGCCGATTGCCTGAACTTCGTGGTGGCGGAGATCTTCAACCACGAGAAGGAAACCGGAATCGAGTTCGCCGGCGTGGTGCTGCACGACAGCGAGGACGTGCTCCACCCGATGGAGCTGAAGTTCTTCAACTACCTGCTGCCGCGCAAGGACATGATCCAGCTGCCCGTGGCCTCCCTGGAGCGTGAGTGGTACGAGCTGGTCGCCGGCACCTACATGGACGAATTCGCCGAGAGCCACGCCAAGGAAATGGTGGTGCGCGAAAGCGTGTCTGGCATGGTGCCGTCAGCCGGCGTCGGCACCTGCTTCTCCAGGAAGGCGCTGGTCAGCCTGATCGGGGCCACCCACAACAAGCCGTTCAACATCTCCAGCCTGACCGAGGACTACGACGTCGGCATGCGGCTGGCCGGCATGGGCATGGAGTCGATCTTCGGCGTCTTCCCGGTCACCTTCCGCGTCCGGCGCACCGCGTGGGGGGCCAAAGGCAAGGCACGCGAGCTGCTGGTCAACATGCCGCTTTGCGTGCGCGAATATTTTCCTGACAACTTCCGGCTGGCTTATCGCCAGAAATCACGCTGGGTGCTGGGGATCGGCCTGCAAAGCTGGGAGCAGATCAAATGGCAGGGCTCGCTGGCGGCGCGCTACCTGCTGCTGCACGACCGCAAGGGCGTGGTGACTTCGTTCGTCAGCATCTTTGCCTACATCCTGGTGCTGCAGTTCATCGTCTTCCACGTCGGCCTGTCCACCGGCTGGTGGGATGTGTACTACCCGTCGATGTTCGGCGAGTACTCGTTCTGGCGAAAGCTGATCTACGTGAACGCGTTCTTCCTGGCGATCCGCGCCGCGCACCGCGTCTACTTCACGACGGTGCTCTATGGCTGGGAACACGGACTGATGGCGCTGCCGCGCATGGTGATCGGCAATTTCGTCAACTGCATGGCGGTCGCGCGGGCCTGGCGGCTGTTCCTTTCCTACCTGTTTCGCGGCAAGAAACTGGTCTGGGACAAGACCATGCACGAATTCCCCACCGGCGCGCAATTGGCCCGCAAGCGCCAGCGGCTGGGCGAACTGCTGCAATCGTGGCAAGCGGTGGACGAAGGCAAGCTGGCGCGCGCGCTGGAGCAGCAGGCCAGCACCCAGACGCCGCTGGGCCGGGTGCTGATCTCCAACGGCTGGCTGGACGAGGAGACGCTGGCCGAGGCGATCGCCTACCAGGCCGACCTGCCGCGCGTGAACCTTACAGCCGATCTGGTGCGCAGCCATGCGGCGATGCTGCCGTCGGACCTTGCGATCCGGCATCGCGCCATCCCGCTGGGGCTGAACAAGGCCGGGGGGCCGGTGCTGGCCGTCGCCAGTCCGCTGACGCCGGAAGCGGTGGCCGAGTTGACCGAGGTGCTGATGGCACAGCCGCTGCAGCGGATTGCCCGCGAAGGCGAGATCGCCGTGGCCTTGCGCCTGCTGCGCGAGGACAGCGGCGCCGCTGCGCAGGGGGTGCCGAGCGGCCCGCTGCTCGGCGACATGCTGATCGAGCGCGGCCTGCTGCGCAAGGAAGTGTTCGACATGGCCATGCGCGACTACCGGCCGGACCAGCACGGCCGGATCGGCGACTACCTGGTCGACCGCCGGGTGATCCCGCGCGACGTGGTCGAACAGGTGGTCCAGGAACAACGCAAGTTCTTTGCCGAGGCGCACGCAACATGAACAATAACAAGCTGACTTCCTCGCTCATGCTGGCCGGCCTGCTCGCGCTGGCGGCCGGCCCCGCGCTGGCGCAGTCGCAAGCGCAGTCGAAGAAGAAGGCGCCGGCGAAAGTCGTGCGTCCGACGGTAGCTGCCGGCAGTCAGTCCGATCCGGCCTACGTCGCTGCCGACGCGGCGTACAAAGCCTACGACCGGCGCGATTACGCGTCCGCTATCTCCCAGGCGCGGCAGGCGACGCAACTGGCTCCGGCCAACCGGGCCTACTGGCTGCTGCTGGTGAATTCGCTGATCGCGGCCAACCGGCTTCAGGAAGCGGACCAGGCGCTGAACCAGGGCTTGCAGGCGGTTGGCGACGATCCCGCGATGCGGGCGCAGCGGGAGCCGATCCGCCGTGCCATGGCGCAGGCCGCGGGCACGGCGATGTACCGTGCGCTGGAAGCGAACGACATCCCGGCGGCGGCGACATCTGCGCGGGCGGCGATGCAGCTGGCGCCGGAGAACGCAGCCTACCGGCTGATCCTGGTCAACGTGCTGCTGCGCGCTGAACAGTTCGCCGAAGCGGAGCGGCTCGCAACCGAGTCGATGGCGCTGCTGCCCGACAGCGCGGTCCCACTGGCGTTGCGCGCGTACGCCCGCCAGCGCCTGGGCCGCTGGCCCGACGCGAGCGCCGACCTGGAGCGAGCGCTGCAGCAAAGGGCATTGACCGCCGCGGCGCAACGCAGCCTGCGGCTGATCACCGCCGATGCGGCGCTGGCGGCGCGCGAGCCGCAACGCGCGCTCGCCATGCTGCAAGGGCTGCCGGACAGCGATGTGCCGGTGGCGCAGCGGCGGGCCGCGGCCAGCCGCATCGCCGCGCGCGCATCGGCGCCGGCGGCAGTGCTGACCAGCAACAACTTCCCGCCGCCCGGTCTCGACTGCGGCGCTGCTGAGTCGGCCATGACCTGCGCCGTGCTGCCCGGGCAACCGGCCCGTGATCCTGCCTTCGACGTCGCCGCGCAGGCTTACCGCGCGCTGGAAGCACGCGACTATGCCCTGGCGGCGGACCAGGCGGCGCAAGCCGTGGCGGTGTCGCCGACCAACCGCGACTACCAGTTGCTGCTGCTCGACGCCCAGCTCGGCGCCGGCCGGCTGGCCGATGCCGAACAGACCGCGACCGCGGCCCTCGCTCTCGATCCGGGCGACGCGGCCGGGCTGGCCCAGCGCGGCGCGATCCGTAAGCGCCTGGGCAATGACGCTGGCGCCGCGGAAGATTTCAACGCGGCCCTGGCGGCCGGTCAGCTCGGCCCCGCGGCCGAAGTCGGCGCGCTGGCCGATCTCGGCCGGCTGAGCGAGGCGCGCAGCCGGTTTGCGCAGCTTCAAGCCGATGGTCGGTGGCGCGATGCGAGCGACCTGGACCAGGCGTACCTGGCGGCACGCAGCGGCCACGCCGAGGCGGCGCGCGAGGCCTTCGCCCGCGCCGACGCCGCCGGCAAGCTGCCGGACAGCGCGTTGCAGGAC
>JACMQP010000082.1 GCA_014376915.1 Ramlibacter sp. | reverse complement strand
CACGTGCAGGACGGCGAGTTCGTCGAGCGCGGCCAGCCGTTGTACACGCTGCACGCCGGCTCGCCTGGCGCGCTCGATTACGCGCTGGACTACGCCGCATTGCAGCACGATACCGTGCACGTGATGGAGGACGACTGATGCTGGTGGCGCGGGCCGTGCGCCCGTGACCGTTGATCCACGTCAAGGCGCGCAACGGCGGCGCGACTAGACTGGACTCACACATCATTCAGGAGGTCAGCCATGAAGCAGAACGTCGGATCGATCGACCGTTTCGTCCGTATCGCCATCGGCATTATGTTGCTGGCGCTCATCCTCGTGCTGGAAGGCAATGTCCGCTGGTGGGGGCTGGTCGGCCTGGTACCGCTTCTGACCGGCATCTTCGGGACCTGCCTGCTGTATTCCATGTTCGGCATGAGCACCTGCCGGATGGGCGGACGCGCCGCCGGGCACTGACCGGGGGCGCCGGATGACAACACGCGCCAGCGCGGTTCTGACGGGCCTTTTCTGCGCCATTGCCGGCCCAGGGATGGCGCAACCGCTGACCGCGCCTGTCGCGGCCGGCAGTGTCCGGCAGGCGCCGGCCAGCAATCCGGCGCGCGAAGCGGCCGAGGCCTCGCGTCAGGCCGCTTCGGCCGTCGAGGATGCTTTGCAGAAGGCCGAGCAATTGAGCGGTCAGGCCTCGGCCAGCGCCGCCGACGTGGTCCGCAAGCTGGTCCGCAAGGCCGGCGAGGCGGCGCGACGCTCGCAGCAAAAGATCGTCGCTTCGGCGGCGAAAGCCGGCGCCGAAGGCCGCGATCTCGCGCGCAACGCGCAGGAGGCCGCGGCTGATGCCGTGCGCGCGATGCACGTCGCGCTCGAAAAAGCCGACCTGGCAGCGAAGCACGCGACCGGCGCCGGCAGGGAAGAAGCGCTCAAAGCGGCGCAGGGCACCCGTGAAGCCTTGCAGCAGGCGCGTCAGGCCGCGCGTCTGGCGGCTGAAGCAGCGCGAGACGCGGCCAGCGGCAAACCCTGACGCCTGCGCGTTCCGGTCGTTGATGTTCGCGATTCCACCGGCGCTCGCGTCCCGATCCGCCGCGGCATGCGAGCGACCTCAGGTGCTGACGCGCAGGTGATCGACGACGCGCGAAACGCCGCGTGCCGAGAACGCAGTGCCGATGGCCGCATCGCGCTCGCCGATCGAACCGACCTTGCCGCTTAGCGTGATGACGCCGCCGTCGACTTCGACGCCGATCTGGTGCGCCTCGCGCTGGGCGTGGCGGGTGAGCGCGGCTGTGATCTGGCCGCCCAGGTCCGTGGCGTTGATGCGCGGCTTGACGGTAATGTTGTTGGTCAGGCCGCGCACACCCAGCAGGGGCCGCACGGCCTGCTCTGCGCTCGCGTACTGGTAGCCCCAGTCGAGCTCGCCACCGAGCGTCACCCAGCCGTTCTCGACTTCGAGCTTGACGCGGTCTTCCGGCACCATGGAATGCCAGCGCATCGCCGCGATCGCGGCTTCGGCGATGTCGGCGTCGCTGCGCTTGTGTTCCGGCGCCAGTGTCACATCCAGGTCGATGGCGATGCCTCGGACGCCGGCGACGCGGCGCACCGCCCGCTCGACCGCGTGCTTTTCGGCAAAGGTGTTGAGCTGGCCGGTCAGCGTGACGATGCCGTCCTGGACGGCGATGCCGATCGCGGCGGAATGGATCGCAGGATTCCAGGCCAGTTCGTCGGTGACCTCGCCCTTGAGTTGCATGTCGGTTTTCATGGTGCTGCGCTCCTTGGATACACCATTGAACTTTAGGCCTGCGCGGGCAGTGCGCATTGACATGGCGCAAGGCGCCAGCGCGGCGGTGAGTCAAAAATCCGGACATGCAATTCACGGGAGCCGGGCGCAAGGGTCTGAGTCGCAATCGCATCCGGCTGGCAGCGGCCGGGATCCTGCTGGGCTGCATGTGCCGGCTTGCGGTCGCGCTTGAAGGCCCGGCCGACCTCGCGACGCGCTACAGCGAACAGGTCCGGGCCGGGCTGGTTGTGCCGGCCGACGAGGCGCGCCGCTATGGCCGGCTGGCCGACGACGCGCTGGCGCGGGCTGGCATCTTGTGGGATCAGCCGCAGTACCTGCTGGTGGTCGATCGCGATCCGTGGGTGCAGGCTGTGTTCCTGTTGTGGCGCACAGAGCCCGGCGGGTCGGTGCTGGTCGGTGCGTCACCGGCCTCGACCGGCCTGGGCGGCAGTTTCGACCATTTCGAGACGCCGCTGGGCGTGTTCGAGCACAGCCTGGCCAATCCCGATTACCGCGCCGCAGGAACTCTCAATCGCAACGGCATCCGCGGCTACGGCGCCAGGGGCATGCGGGTGTTCGACTTCGGCTGGCAGCGGGCGCCGAAGGGCTGGGGCGATGGCGCCGTGTCGGACATGCGACTGCAACTGCACGCGACCGATCCCGACCTGCTGGAGCGGCGGCTGGGCACGGCGCAATCGAAGGGCTGCATCCGGATTCCGGCCGCGCTCAACCGCTTCCTCGATCGCTTCGGCGTGCTCGATGCGGACTACGAGCAGGCGGCGCGCGACAGATCCGCGCCCGAGGCGGGCAAGCTCTGGGTGCTCGATCCGCAGCGCGAGCCGGTTGCCGGCGCTGGCCGCTACCTGGTGGTGGTGGAGTCGGGCCGCAGCGAGCGGCCGGACTGGAGCCCCGCGCCCGCCCTTTCGCACCGTCGGCCGGCTGCGCCCGCGCCGGCACCGACCCCGAGGCCGGCAGGGCAATGAAACCGTCGCCCCTACCCGATCTCGCCAAGGCTCCCAAGGCGATCGAACTGCCGGTCAATCGCATGCTGGCACGGCTGGTCAACGGCGTGTCGCCGGCGTCGGTCACGATGGCCTTCGCGGATTGGGCCAGTCACCTGTTGGTCTCGACGTCGAAGCAGGCCGAGCTGGGTCAGAGTACGCTGCAGAAATGGCTGCTCTGGCTGCAGTACGGCCAGCACGCCTGGCACGGCGACTGCACCTGCTGCGTCGAGCCCCTGCCGCAGGACTAGCGCTTTTCCCGGCCGGCGTGGGAAGCGATGCCGTATGCCGCGCTGTCGCAGGCCTTTCTGTTGCAGCAGCAGTGGTGGGGCGAGGCCATGACCTGGCCGACGTGACGCTGCCGCTATTCGTGGTCGCGACCGAGCGCGACCACGTTTCGCCCTGGCGCTCGGGCTGCAAGATCCTGCGCATGGCGCATTCGCCAGCGACCTTTCTGCTGGCCTCGGGTGGCCACAACGTGGGCATCATCAGCCCCCCTCATGGCGCCGGCAAGGCGCCGGACGATCCGCAGGAGTGGCTGGCGGCAGCGCCGGCAAGCGAGGGCTCATGGTGGCCGGTGTGGTCCGGCTGGCTGGCACGGCATTCGCGCAGGCACGTCGCAGCAGCGCTGGTTCAGGGGCTCGAGGAAAGCGGGTTACCGGGTGACGCGCCGGGCAGCTACGTGCATCGGACGTGACGCGGCCGCGCGAGGCCGCCTAGTGCGGGTGGGTGTGCTCGTGCACCGCCTGGCAGGCGACGCAATAGGCGGCGGCGGGCATCGCCGTCAGGCGGCGCTCGTCGATGGCCGCGCCGCAGTCCATGCATTCGCCGTACGTGCCGTCATCGACCCGCTGCAGCGCGGCGAGAACCTGCTCGAGTTCCAGCGCCGCCTGATCGGCTTGGGCT
>JACMQP010000516.1 GCA_014376915.1 Ramlibacter sp. | reverse complement strand
GCTGGCCAGCCGGTCGCGCAGGAGCTGGTTGCCCATGGTGTCGGTCGCGATATGCAGCGCGCTGAGCATGGGAACGCCGTTGCCGAGCAGCGTCCCCAGGGTGCGTGAAAACAGGTTCAACTGGTACTTCAGCAGCAGGCCGCCCAGCACGGGCAGCCTGAGCACGGTGGACTGCCACCACGCCGTGCCCGCGGGCGAGCGCAGCCAGCGCGCCGACAGCCAGCCCGCGAGGCCGAGCACGATGCCGATCACCAGACCCCAGTCACGGAACCCGTGTCCGAGCCCCATGACGATGCGCGTGGCCAGCGGCAGCGCGTCGCCCAGGTCGTTGAACAGCTTCTCGAACTGCGGCACCACGAATCCCAGCATCGCGACCAGCGACACCACCGCGACGAACAGCAGGATGGCCGGATAGATCGTGGCGGAGATGACGCTCTCGCGCAGCGCGCGCAGCCGCTCCATGTGCTCCACCAGCCGCTGGAGCACGTTCGACAGCTGGCCGCTGGCTTCACCCGAACGGACCATGTTGAGATAGAACTCGCCGAACAGCGCGCGCTCGCGCGCCAGCGCCTTGCTGAGCGAGGCGCCATGCTTGACGTCGTCCAGGACCTGCTGGAGCACCGCGGCCACCGGTGGCCGCAGGCTCATGTCGATCAGCACTCGCAACGCGCTCGCCAGCGGCAGGCCGGCGCGCAACATGATCGACAACTCGCTGGTCAGCGTCAGCACTTCGGCCTGCGTCACGGGGCCGGTCCGGGCCCGGAAGCTCTTGCGGACGACCCCCGTCGGCACGGCGCCGGGCCGGATGGCTACTGCAGCGCCGGCAGCGGCGGCATCGGCGACGCTGACCGGCACCAGCCCGCGCTCGCGCAATTGCCGCGTCGCGGCGTGGGCAGAGGCCGCTTCGACGCGGCCTTCGCTGATCTGGCCCGAGGCGTCCGCGGCCCGCCAGGCGAACTCAGGCATCGCTGGTGTCCTGCGTCACGCGCAGCAGTTCCTCGAGGCAGGTGGCGCCGGAAGCGACCTTGCGCAGGCCGTCCTCGTACAGCGTCAGCATGCCTGACGCGGCGGCGAGCGCATTGAGCTGGCCGGCGTCCCGGCCTTCGATGATCGCGCGCCGCATGGTTTCGTCGAGCACCAGCAGTTCGTGGATGCCGGTGCGGCCCTGGTAGCCGGTGTCGCGGCAATGGACGCAGCCGCGCGCCCGGTAGGTCGGTTTGCCCGGCGGCAGGAAGCGGCCCAGTCCCGAACTGCGCAGCACTTCCGCGGACGGAACCTCCGGCTCCTTGCAGTGGTTGCACAGGGTACGGACCAGCCGCTGCGAGAGGATGCCGTTGACCGACGACGTGATCAGGTAACGCTCCACGCCCATGTCCTGCATCCGGATCACGGCGCCGGCGGCGGTGTTGGTGTGCAGGGTGGACAGCACGAGGTGGCCGGTCAGCGCCGACTGCACCGCGATCTGCGCGGTTTCGCCATCGCGCATTTCGCCGATCATGATGATGTCCGGGTCCTGCCGCAGGATCGACCGCAGGGCATTGGCGAAGGTCAGCCCGATCTGCGTGTGCACCTGGATCTGGTTGATGCCTTCCAGCTGGTATTCGACCGGATCCTCGACGTTGATGATTTTCTGGGTCGAGGCATCGAGCTTGGACAGCGCCGCGTACAAGGTGGTGGTCTTGCCCGAGCCGGTCGGACCGGTCACCAGCACGATCCCGTGTGGCCGCGCCAGCAGCGCGTTGAACTTCGCCAGCGTGTCGGCTTCGAATCCCATCTGCTCCAGGCTGAAGCGGACGCTGGCGCGGTCCAGAACCCGCATCACGACGCTTTCGCCATGCACCGTCGGCACCGTGGAAACGCGCAGGTCGAGCTCGCGGCCCTTGACCCGGGTCTTGATCCGGCCGTCCTGCGGCAACCGGCGCTCCGCGATGTCCAGATGGGCCAGCAGTTTGACGCGCGAACTGACGGCGGCGCCGTGCTTTGGCGGCACCAGTTCGGACGAGTGAATGACGCCGTCGACCCGGTAGCGCACGTGCAGCCCGTCGTCGAAGGGCTCCAGGTGGATGTCGGAGGCGCGCAGCTCGATCACCTTGCCGATGATGGCGTTCACGAGACGGATGACGGGAGCCTCGCTGGCCAGGTCCTTCAGGTGCTCGACGAAGTCGCCCGAGTCGTCGAGCTGGTCCCGTTCCTCGTCCAGCTCGGAGCCGGGGGCGGGCTGGGCCAGCGCCCGCTCGATGTCGCTGGGCAGGGCAATGTACGGCCGGACCGCGAGGCCGGTCGCGAGCCGCAGCGCCTTCAGCACGAACTGGTCTTCAGGCGTCGCCATCGCCACGTCCAGCCGTCCGTCTTCCAGCCGCAGCGGATAGCAGGCGTGGGTGCTGAGGAATTCGGGCAGCAGGCCGGGCGCTTCGACCGGCACGGCCGGGAAATCGTCCGCCGACGCGAACGGCACGCCGAGCTGAACCGAGCGGGTCTGCACCACGTCCGCCTCGGAAACCAGGCCAAGCTGCACCAGTACCGCTTCCAGCGTGCCGCCCATTTCCAGGCGCGCGGCCACTGCCCGCTCGAGGTCGCGTGCGCTGAGCTTGCCGGCCGCGACCAGCAGGTCTCCCAATTCGTGGGTTAAATCGATCCCGCCTGCCGGATCGAGAACGCTCTGGGAAATGGCCATACCGATAAATGAAGGAGCCGCGCGCTGGGCGCAACGGGGCATTATGACTGTGTGGATTTTTCCGATGCCGTCGCAGGGACGGGCTTGGCGCCGGTGCTGGCGAGACGCCGGCGGCAGCGGACGTTGAGGTCGGAGATCCGCACGGTCTGCGCGCTGTCCACCGGATCGAAACGCAGCTTGTCCTCGAAACCGTTCTCGCTTTCGAGCCGGAACACCAGCGGCTGCGGCTGTCCGTCCAGCACCGGGCCGACGGCCAGCTGGGCCGACTGTTGCTGCGTGAAGGCGCGCTGTCCGCGCCGCATGAAATAGATCCGGGCCTGGCCATCCTGCTGCACCCCCAGCTTGACCTGCACGTCCAGTCCGCTGCACTGCGCCATCGCCAGCGGCTTGTCGGTGCGCAGCGTCACGAACGCGCCCTTGCCGGCCTGGTAGGCGCCGGGCGGGTTGGGGAGCGGATCCAGCCATGCGCTGTCGACGACCTGCCCGTGCTGCGGCGGCTGCGAAAGCGCGAAGAACGGCCGCGTCGAATAGCGCAGGCGGCACCGGACCTCCACTTCGGGCATCGAAAAGTCCTGGGCCTTGTTGACCGGATCCAGCCGCAGCGCGTCGCCGAAACCGGTATCGCTCTCCAGGCGGAACTCGAATTCCTTCTTTCCGGCACCGCCTTTCACCGGCAGCGACCGCGAACTGGCCTCCGTGAAGCCGGCCTGCCCATGGGGCTGGAAAAAGAGCTGCAGGATGTCGTCCTGGCTGGCATTCACCACGGCCTTGACGTCGAGCATCACGCAATTGCCCATCTCCTCGGGACGGCCGATGCGGATTTCGAACTGCGCGTCCGGCGCCGCCGCGTAGCCCATGGGCGCCGGGCTGACGTTGCGGGTCTCGACATGGTTGCGATCGCGGCTCAGGCGGAACCAGGGCGCCGGGTCGTCGACGCCCAGTTCAACCGGCAGCACCGGGAAGTAGCGGACGAACGAAGCACCGATCCGCCGCGCGTAGATGTAGGCGGGTGTCAGGTCCGGCATATTGAATTCCTGGCAGTCGATGCCCTCGCCCTTTTGCAATTGCGACATCAGGCAGGTCACCGTCGCATTGCGGAACCACGCCTCCATCCGATGGCGCGTCAAATGGTCGAGCGCCCCGCCCCAGAGCATCAGGACAATGCCCGCCGTGCCCACGAATCCGGCGGCCAGAGAGTCGCGCCGCGTGAGCGACAGCCGCCGGCCGCGGGCCAGCGCCAGCGCCGCCGCTGCAACCCAGGGCCACAGCAGCGCCGCCCAGAAGAAGTGAAAGCGGGAAAAACCCAGCAGGAACACGTCCAGCGCCGACTTGACCTCGGGCCCGCGCAGATACGTGCGGCCGGCCGCAACCAGCAGCAGGTACATGAACACGGTCGCGACCAGCCCGCCGTAGACGACGGCCAGCCGCAGGTAGGGGCCGTCGGGGTCGGCACGCAGGCGCTGCAGCAGCAGGACCCCCAGGCCGAGCACGATGGCGCAGGCGACCAGCACGACCGCCAGCGACCGGAGCGCGTGGCTTTCCGGCAGCAGCAGCGAGCGGCCGACCTTGCCGAACAGGAACAGCCAGAAATCGGGCTCGTGCGGCAGGGCCAGGCGGGCGTCGCCGCGATGGGTCGCGCCGATGGTCGGCAGGACGCCCACCTTGAACTGCGTGACCGACGTGACCAGTCCTGCCACTCCCAGCGC
>JACMQP010000515.1 GCA_014376915.1 Ramlibacter sp. | reverse complement strand
GCCAGGACCCCGCCACCCGACGTGGAGATCCTGCAGTTCACGCCCGAAGGCCCGCTGCTGGCGGTGCGTCCCTACACCCACACCGACAACTACTGGCAGGTGTACTTCGACACCAACAAGGCGATCGTCGACACTTTCAGCGCCGCCGGCTACCCGGTGCCCGAGATGCGCACCGCGCAACGCGCGATTCAGGACGCGGTCAGCAACGCACCCAGTCCCGGCAAGGCCTGACAGGCATTGCGGGTGGTGGCCTCGGCCAGCGCCTCGGCCGGCAGGCCGCGCAGCTGCGCCAGCACCTGGCCGATGCGTGGCAATTCGCAGGGCTCGTTGCGGCCTTGCGCCACCCCCGCCTCGCGCTGCTGCGCGGTGGCGTACAGCCAGTGCGGCGGAATGTCCGGCGCGTCGGTCTCCAGCACCAGCGCATCCAGCGGCAGGCTGGCGGCCAGCCGGCGGATCTGCTGCGCCCGCTCGTAGGTGACGTTGCCGCCAAAGCCGAGCTTGAAGCCGAGGTCGACGAACTGGCGCGCCTGCTGCTCGCTGCCGTTGAAGGCATGGGCAATGCCGGTGACGCCGGCGCCGCGCAGGCCCTTGAGCAACCGGTCGGCCGAGCGCCGCACGTGCAGGATCACCGGCAGCCCGTGCTTGCGGGCCAGGGCCACCTGTTCGCGGTAGAAGAATTCCTGGCGGACCGGATCCAGGCCAGGCACGAAGAAGTCCAGCCCGATCTCGCCCACCGCCACCAGCCGCGGATCGCTGCGCAGTTGCGTCAGGGCGCGGTCGAGCGCGCCGAGGTCGGCGTCGGCGGCGCGGCCGGTGCACAGCGGGTGGATGCCCAGCGCATAGGCGTCGCCATGCGTGTGGGCCAGCGCGCGCACCGCGTCGAAGTTGCCGACCTCGACCGCGGGCAGCACGCACAGGCCGACGCCTGACTGCGTGGCACGTTCGCGCACCCGGCCGCGGTCGGGCGCAAACTCCGACGCGTCGAGGTGGCAGTGGGTATCGATCCAGGGGGCCATGTCCCCGGATGATGCCGCAACCAGCCACAGGGGCGCCGAAACCGTGCTACCGTACGATTTCGTTTTCCCCCGCAGTTTCATAGGTGAACGGATGCGCAGGCCAGCCCTTTACAGCTCCAGCCGCTCCGGCCGCGCGACGGAGGCTTTGTCCGCCGCCGACCCGGCCCTGGTGGCGCCCGCCGCGGGCCTCGCGCCGACGCCCGGCTTTTCCCCGTCCAATCCCCGCCTGCTCTGGGCCGCCATCGCCCTGCTCGCGCTGCTGCTGGCATTGAGCCTGGCGCTGGCGCTGCGTCCCGGTCCACGCAGGCTGACCCAGGAGGACATCAACGCGGCGGTGATGAAGACCATGGAGACGCAGGTCATGCCGTCCGAATACGCACGCGCCTACGACAAGATCAGCCCCTCGGTGGTGCGCGTCATCAGCTACGTGAACAGGAGCCGGCTGAAGAAAGAAAGAGACGGCATGAGCGGGCGGCTGGCGCCGCGGCCCAAGCCGCTCGGACCGGCAGCGGGCCCCGAGGGCGACGCCGAGGGCGACGACGTCGAGCAGGGCGTCGGCACCGGCGTGGTAATCATCGACCGGGGCGTGATCCTCACCAACCTGCACGTGGTCTCCGGCGCCGACCGCATCAAGGTGATCTTCTCCGACGGGCTGGAAGCGAGCGCCACCATCAGCGGCGCGCAACCGGAGAACGACCTGGCCGTGCTGCAGGCCAGCAAGATCCCCGACGACATGATCGCGGCCACCATGCGCTCGACCAGCGACCTGGCGCCCGGGGACAAGGTGCTGGCCGTCGGCTTCCCGTTCGGTATCGGCCCGTCGGTTTCCGCGGGAATCGTCTCGGGCCTGAAGCGGGTGTTCCGCTCGCCCGAAGGCAAACAGGAAATGACCAACCTGATCCAGTTCGACGCCGCCGCCAATCCCGGCAATTCCGGCGGGCCACTTGTGACCATGGACGGCGAGGTGGTGGGCATCGTCACCGCCATCCTGAACCCGACGTCGGCGCGCACCTTTCTGGGCATCGCCTTCGCCGTCCCGATCGAGAACGCCGCAGCTGCCGCCGGCCTGCCCCCGTTCTGACACCGGTCCATTCCTTTTTTCCACCCTGCTCCACCCATGAACGACACCACCCGCCAGGACAGCGTGACCGCCCAGTTGATGGAGCAGATACTCTACGAGGTCAAGCGCGTCGTCGTGGGCCAGGATCGATTCCTGGAGCGCGTCATGGTCGCGATACTGGCGCAGGGCCACCTGCTGGTGGAAGGCGTGCCGGGGCTGGCCAAGACGCTGACCATCAAGACCCTGGCCAACACCGTGCGCGGCCAGTTCAAGCGCATCCAGTTCACGCCCGACCTGGTGCCCTCGGACCTGGTCGGCACGCGCATCTACAACCAGAAGACCGGCGACTTCTCCACCGCGCTGGGACCGGTGTTCACCAACCTGCTGCTGGCCGACGAAATCAACCGCGCACCAGCCAAGGTGCAGAGCGCGCTGCTGGAGGTGATGCAGGAGCGGCAAGTCACTATTGCCGGCGAAACCCACAAGGTACCCAGCCCCTTCCTGGTGATGGCGACGCAGAACCCGATCGAAACCGAAGGCACCTATCCGCTGCCCGAGGCGCAGGTTGACCGGTTCATGATGAAGGTGCTGGTCGACTACCCGACGGAGGAAGAGGAGTTCGTGATCGTCGAGCGCGTGACCGGCCCCGCCATCACGGTGTCGGCCGTCGCCAGCACCGAGCAGCTCGCGCAGCTGCAGCAGGAATGCCGCCGCGTCTACGTCGATCCGTCGCTGGTGCAGTACGCGGTGAAGCTGGTGTCGGCCACCCGTACCCCGGAACGGCACGGACTAAAGGAACTGGGTAAGTACCTCACCTTCGGAGCCAGCCCGCGCGCCACCATCAACCTGACGGAAGGCGCCCGGGCCCTGGCCATGATGCGCGGGCGCACCTACGCCTTGCCCCAGGACATGACCGACCTGGTGCCCGACGTGCTGCGACACCGGCTGGTGCTGTCGTACGAGGCGCTGTCCGAGGGCTTGTCGGCCGACGACCTGGTCGCCCGCGTCATGACGCGCATTCCCGCGCCACCGCGGCCGCTGGAACATGAAAAACTGGCTGCGTAGGAATCCGCCGGCTGCGCTGGAAGCGGCGCCAGCCGTGGCACCGACGGCCGCCGAAAGCGCCGAGCACGTCCTGCGCCGGCTCGAGTGGACGGTGATTCGCCGGCTCGACGGCCTGTTGCAGGGCGATTACCGGACGCTGTTGCGCGGCGCCGGGCTGGACCTCGCGGACCTGCGCGAATACCAGCACCACGACGACGTGCGCCATATGGACTGGAACGTCACTGCGCGCACCGGCACGCCCCATGTGCGCGTGTTCACCGAAGACCGCGAGATGGCCGCATGGTTCCTGCTGGACCTGAGCCCCTCGGTCGACTTCGGCTCGGGCGAGCAGCGCAAGCGCCAGGTGTCGGCCGAATTCGTCGCCGTGCTGGCGCGGCTGCTGACGCGGCACGGCAACCGCATCGGCGCGATGCTGTACGGCGCGGGCGTCGATACCGTGTTGCCGACCCGGGGCGGCCGCCGCCACGTGCTGAACCTGCTGGACACCATGCGCATCCGGCCGCCATCGGTGGAGTCGGGGCCGACCCGGCTGAATGAACTGCTCGAATCGGCCGCCGCCATGATCAAGCGCCGGTCCACCATTTTCGTGGTGTCGGACTTCATCTCCGAGCCCGGCTGGGAAAAGCCGCTGGGCCACCTCGCCCAGCGCCATGAAGTGGTGGCGGTGCGGCTGCTGGACCCGATGGAGCTGCAGCTGCCCGATCTGGGGCTGCTGACCATCCGCGACGCCGAGACCGGCGAGCAGCTGCTGGTGGACACGCACGATGCGGGCTTCCGCAAGCGCTTCGCCCGGATCGCGGCACAGCGCGAGGCGGAACTGCGCCAGATGCTGGTACGCGCCGGCGTCGACGCGCTGGAGCTGTCCACCGACGCCGACCTGGTCGACGCCATCGTCCGCTTCACCGAAATGCGCAAGCGGCGCTCGCGGCTAGCTTCCGGCGGCCTGCCGGGCCACCTCAAGCGCGCCGCCTGAACCGAGGGAGGCTCTCCATGTACTTTCAATGGCCTGAATTCCTGTGGTTGATGCTGGCCATGCCGCTGCTGGTGCTGCTCTACCTCTGGCTGCTGCGGCGCAAGAAGAAGATGGCCCTTCGCTACGCCTCGCTGTCGATCGTCAAGGAAGCGATGGGCCCGGGCCAGACCGTGCGCCGCCACATCCCGCCGGCCCTGTTCCTGCTGGCGCTGGCCGCGATG
>JACMQP010000007.1 GCA_014376915.1 Ramlibacter sp. | reverse complement strand
TGCTGGAACTGTCCCGCGCCGGCAACCAGGACCGGGCCGCGGAGCAGCATCTGCACCTGCGCATCGGCGCCCACCTGGCCGGCTTCGTGTCCGACCAGCACGACATCTACGGAACCGACGTGAACCTCACGGCACGCATCGCGGGCCTGGCGGGCCCCGGAGAATTCGTCATCACGGCCGCCTTACAGGACCGGCTCGCCCCCAATCTCGACGCCGACGTCGAGGACCTGGGCGACTGTTACCTGAAGCACGTCGCCGAGCCGGTGCGGATGTACCGGGTCGGCCCGCCCGGCCACCGTCCGGTGATCCCCCAGGGCCAGGCGGCGCAGCTGGACCTGCGGCCGACCATCGCGATCATCCCGTTCGCCATGCGCAGCAGCGAGCCCGGCCAGGAACTGCTCGGCGAAGCGCTGGCGGACGACGTGATCGCCGCGCTGTCTCGCACCTCCGAGCTGCATGTGATCTCGCGACTCTCGACCACCTTTTTCCGCGACCGCGTCGACTCGGTCGAGGACATCAAGGTCCACCTGGGCGCCAGCTATGTGTTGTCCGGCGTGTGCCGCGCCAGTGGAGCCGCCCTGTCCCTGTTCGTCGAACTGATCGACACCAAGACCCGCCACATCGTCTGGGCCGACAGTCTGAAGGGCCAGGTGAACGGTGTGTTTTCGGCCGACGACGAACTGATCGCGCGGATGGTCGGCGCGATCAGCGCGGCGGTCATGCACAACGAGGTTGGCCGGGCCTATCGCCATGCGTTGCCCACGCTGGAGGGCTACACGCTGCTGCTCAGTGCCGTGGCGCTGATGCACCGCAATTCGCCCGCGGACTTCAAGCGCTCGCGCGAAATGCTGGAGCACCTGGTGGAGCGCAGCCGCCGCCATCCGTCGCCCCATGCATGGCTGGCGACCTGGCATGTGCTGCTGGTGCAGCAAGGCTGGTCGACTGACCAGGAATCCGAGGCCCGGCTGGCGATGGACTGCACCCGCCGCGCATTGGAAAACGATCCAACCTCCTCGTTGGCACTCACCGTGCAGGGCTTCGTGCTCACCAACCTGATGAAGGACCTGGAGGGCGCTGCCAGCTGCTACGAGGCGGCGCTCCACATCAACCCCAACGAATCGCTGGCCTGGCTGCTGACCGGGACGCTGAACGCCTTCCGGGGCAAGGGCGAGGACGCGTTGGACGCCAGCGAACGCGCCCTGCGGCTGTCGCCGCTGGATCCGCTGCGCTATTTCTACGATTCGCTGGCGGCCTCGGCCGCGATCACGGCCGGCAAGTACGAACGCGCCATCGAGTTGGCGAAACGGTCGCTCAAGGCCAATCGCACCCACACCTCGACCTACCGCGCCCTGGCGATCGCGCAGTCGCTGTCCGACCAGATGGACGACGCCCGGGACACGGTCCGCCGGCTGCTGGAACTGGAGCCGTCGTTCACCGTCACCCAGTTCCTGGCCCGCACTCCGGCTCGCGGCGCGCTCGCATCGACCGTCGCCGACGCCTTGTTGCGCGCCGGCCTGCCGGCCTGAAGAACAAGACAACGCGAGGAGCAAGGCGTGAGCACACTGGGCGGCTGGGGCGGTTGGGGCGGCTGGGGCGGCTGGGGACAGTCGGGGCCGGGCGGTGATGCCGGGCCGCCGATGTTGCCGGAGGCGCTGACGCAAAGCCGCGCAGCCCTGGTCGGCCCATTTCTCGGCGCCACGATCCCGTTCAAGCTGCCGCCCGATCTCGACCAGCCGGACCGGCTTGGCGAGTGGGACATCCAGCAGCGGCTACAGACCTGTTCGGTCGAACTGCTTTCCGGCCTGTACTTCGCGAGCCGGGACGACGCCATGACCGTCGGCTTCGTGGATCTGAACTCCCACACGCTGGAGCGCAAACCGGTGGTGCGGCTGGTGCGGCCCACCAAGGAGATCTTCGCCAGCCAGCTCGAACTGGTCTCCAACTACGCGGAGCTGCGGGAAACCCGTGCCAGCGAAATCGTGGCGCAGACCATGCCGACCCAGGTGCCGTTCTGGGCCTCCATCATCGGCATGCAGGCCTATCGCCAGCCGTGGACCCAGGCCCTGGCAGCGCTGGCGCTGTCGATGACGGTGGATGTGGAGATGCGCCTCAAGCACGGGTTCTGTTGCCCGCGGCCGGGGACGCTGTCACCGCAGATCCAGCCGATGGTCGCCGTGCCGGGCCACGGCAGCTGGCCGAGCGGCCATGCGACCGAGACGTTCATGGTCGCCACGGTGCTGCAAGCCCTGCTGCAAACGCATAAGCCCGGCGCCAGGTACCACGAGCAGTTGCAGCGCTTTGCCGCGCGGGTGGCGGTCAACCGCACCGTGGCGGGCCTGCACTACCCGGTCGACAGCGCCGCCGGTCGCCTGCTGGGGACGGCGCTGGGCGAATTTTTCGTCGCGCGCTGCACCGGCGGCGAGATCAACAAGTGGGGCTTCGACGGCCACCGGTTCCATGGCCGGCAAGGCGCGCTGGTGGACTTCGACCTGCGCGTCTCGATGACCGATGGCAGCAGCGGCTACTACACGTGCGAACCGGTCGCCTGGCGGGTCACGGAGGCACCGCTGCTGGCCTGGGTCTGGAAGAAGGCCGCGGCGGAGTGGAAGTAGCAGATGGCCTGGAGCCGCCTGCCCACCGGCCGTTTCACCGGCATCGACTGGTCCCGGCCCGGCGCCACAGACGGCTTCGATCCCTACCTGGTGTGGGCCGAGGCGGACGGGTTCGCGGGCTACCGCCAGCAACCTGGCCGATGGCTGCCGGGCGTGATCGAACTCCATGCGGGATGGACGATCACCGCGTTCGTCGCGCTGGCCTCGCCACGTTTCGTGCGCGTGCGCAAAGCCTACACAGGGCCGGCGGCGCTGTCCGGCCTGCGCTTCTGCGCGGCCCAGGTGGGACGCGAGTTTTTCCGGCAGATCCGCCCTGGTGGGCGACTGCATGAGGTGGTGAAGCGGTTCGAGCTGGGCCTGCCCGCAGGCGAACAAATGCGCGACCCGGCGCAACCGCCCGCGTCGCGTCCGCATGCCGGCGCCCAGGCCCAGGAGACCGGGCACCCCGCACCTCTGCTCTCCGGCAAGGTGATCGGCCTGATCGACGACAGCGTGGCGCTGGCGCACGCCAATTTCCTTGACGGTGCGAGCCTCCCGCGGATTGCCTTTTTCTGGCGCCAGGACGGCCAGGGTGTGGGGCACGAGCCGGTGTCCATGGGCTACGGGCATGAGCTGACGGCGGCTGACATCCAGCACGCGATGCGCGCCAACACCCATGGCGGTGTCTGCGACGAGTCGGGCGTGTACATCGACCTCGGCCTCTCGGCGCTGGGCCGGGTCTCTCCCGGTGGCCGGGTTCGCTTCCATGCGCTCGACACCGCGCAGAGCCATGGGACCTTCGTGCTGGACTTGGCGGCCGGGCCCGTCCCCCTGACGGCACGGGTGGCCAACCTGCCCCCCGGATTCGATGCGCCACCGAGCTGGGAACGTCCGGACGACGACGCCAGCTGCCGGCCCATCGTGGCCGTACAGCTCGACTACGACACCGTCCTGGACACCTCGGGCGGTTCGATGAACGTTGGTGTGCTCGACGCCCTGCTCTACATCCTGTCGCGTTGCGGGCCCGACGCGCAGCTGACGGTGAACATCAGCTTCGGCACGCTGGCCGGACCGCACGACGGCAGCTCGA
>JACMQP010000081.1 GCA_014376915.1 Ramlibacter sp. | reverse complement strand
GCTTCGGCGTCCTTGATCAGGATGCCATGCTTCGCCGCGACGCCGGTGCCGGCCATGATCGCCGTCGGCGTCGCCAGCCCGAGCGCACAGGGACAGGCGATCACCAGCACCGCCACGGCGTTGAGGATGGCTACCGACCAGTCGCCGGTCGCCAGTCCCCAACCCAGCACCGTCAGCAGCGCAATGCCGATGATCACCGGCACGAACACCTCGCTGACCTGGTCCACCAGCCGCTGGATCGGCGCCTTTTTGGCCTGCGCCGATTCGACCAGCCGGACGATCCGCGCCAGCGTCGATTCCGCGCCGACCGCGGTGGTGCGGACGACCAGCAGGCCCTGGCCGTTGACCGAGCCACCGGTGACGTGGTCGCCCTCGTGCCGGGCCACCGGCAGGCTTTCGCCGGTGATGAGGGATTGGTCGACCTCGCTCGCCCCCTGCGTGACGATGCCGTCCACGGGCACCCGTTCGCCGGGCCGGATCACCACCAGGTCGCCGGTCGCAACCTCGCCGGCGAGCACTTCCCGCTCCACGCCGTCGCGGCGCACGCGCGCTGTTTCGGGGCGCAGCGCGTTCAGCGCGCGGATCGCTTCCGTGGTCTGGCGCTTGGCCCGTGTCTCCAGCCATTTTCCCAGCAGCACCAGCGTGATGACGACCGCCGACGCCTCGAAGTACAGGTGCGGCATGCCGTGATCCGGATGCTTCAGCAACTGCCAGACGCTCAGGCCATAGCCGGCCGAGGTGCCCAGCGCCACCAGCAGGTCCATGTTGCCGGCGCGGGCCTTGAGCGCTTTCCAGGCCGCCCGGTAGAAGCGCGCGCCGAGCCAGAACTGCACCGGCGTCGCCAGCGCCAGTTGCACCCAGCCGGGCAAGGCCCAGTCGGCGCCCCACAGCATCCCGACCATCGGCGCGATCAGCGGCAGCGACAGTGCGGCGGACACCGCGATCGGCCACCAGTCGTTGCGCGCCTTGCCGGTGGCCGCCGTCGCCGCGACCGGCCGGACCACGTAACCGGCCTTCTCCACCGCGCCGCGCAGCCCGGCCAGGTCGACCTGCGGGCCGGCCTTGACGCTCGCCACCTCGGTCGCCAGGTTGACGCTGGCCGCGCTGACGCCCGGCAATGCGGCCAGCGCCTTCTCGACGCGGCCGGCGCAGGATGCGCAGGTCATACCCTCGACCGGAAAGGTCCACTCCCTGAGTGCCTGGGGATTGAGCGTGGCGATGCTTGCTGCAGTCATTGGAGTTCCTTGCCAGCGGGGAGCGGCGATGGCGCAAGTCTCAACCTTTACATCATGGTATGGTCAAGCCGAAGGCGTAAAAGTCCCCACTTTTGCGGGGGTTCCGGCGGCCTGCCCCCCCGATGCGAAAGCATGCTGCAATCGGTCATGCTATTGCACAAAGTTCCGCCCCCCTGATGCCCAACGGTTTTTTCGGCTGGCACTGGCTGTCGCTGCACGGCCTGGCCACCCTGCTGGCGCTGGCCGTCTTCCTGACGGCGTCGCATTCGCTGCGGCAGCGGCGCCACCCGTCGGCCGCCATGGCCTGGCTGCTGTCATTCGTCCTGATGCCTTACCTGGCGCTGCCGCTGTACCTGCTGATCGGCAACCGGAAGCGGCCCCGGCCACTGCCGGCGCTGCGGGTCCCGGCGTCGCCGCCGACCGACCTGCCGGGTGCCGGCATCCGCATACTGGCTGGAACGCTCAGCCTGCCGCCACCATCGAACTGCGATTTCCTCGAACTGCACGTCGACGGCAGCCACGCCTTGCGGGCCCTGCTTGCTGTGATCGACGGCGCCGGCACCAGCCTCGACCTGAGCACCTTCCTGCTGGGCCGCGACGCGCTGGGCCGGGACATCGCGCTGCACCTGGCGCAGGCCGCGCGCCGGGGCGTGCGGGTGCGGGTCATGGTCGACGGTGTCGGCCGTTACCTGGGCGGCCGCCCGGACCTGCGGCCGCTCGAGGCCGCCGGCGCCAGCGTTGCCCTGTTCGCGCCGCCGCTGCAGTTTTCGTTCGCGGGCAAGGCCAACCTGCGCAACCACCGGAAGATGGCGATTGCGGACGGCGACCGCTTGTGGACGGGCGGGCGCAACCTCGCCGCCGAATATTTCGAAGGCCGGGTCCATTCGGGCCGGCGCCAACCGGCCTGGATCGACTTGAGTTTCGAGTTGCGTGGCGCCATCGCCGCGCAGGCGCAGGAGCAGTTCGACAAGGACTGGGCCTTCGCCACCCGGCGCCCCGCCGAGCCGGCGCCGCGACCGCCGCCGGCACCGGTGCGGGCCGACGCGGCGGACACGATCCAGCTGGTGCCCAGCGGACCCGACCAGGCCGAAGACACTGTCTACACCCTGCTGGTGTCGTGCTGCTTTGCCGCACGCCGCCGGATCCTGGCGGTGTCGCCCTACTTCGTTCCCGACGCGACGCTGCAGATGGCATTGACGCTGGCCGCAAGGCGCGGGATCGGGGTCGACCTGGTCATTCCGGCGCACTCCAACCACAGGATGGCCGACATGGCCCGACACGCGGCCCTGCGGGACCTGTCTCGCTCCGGCGCGCGGGTGTGGCTGGCGCCTGGAATGATCCACGCCAAGGCCGTGGTGTTCGACGACGAATTCGCGCTCGCCGGCACCGCCAACCTCGACGAGCGCAGCCTGTTCCTGAACTACGAGCTGATGGTGGGCTTCTACCGGAGGGCGGACGTGCTGCGATTTGCCGAATGGATCGAGCGCCAGCGTGCTGCAGCCCGTCTCTACGAGGCGCAGCCTCCCGGACTGTTGCGGGAACTGGGCGAGGGCGCGATCCGCTGGCTCGGGTTCCAGCTCTGAGTTCCTCAGCGGCGGGGCGTGAGCGGATCGATGCCTGTGCGGTACCTGGACCAGGTTCGGGTCGCGACCAGGCACAGCGTGAGCCAGGCCGCACCTTCCGCAAAGGCGGCGAGCACGTCGCTCAGGTAGTGCACGCCCAGGTACATCCGGCTCAGGGCCACCAGCGCGATCAGGGCCGTCGCGGCCAGCACTGCCATTACCTTGTGGCTCCATTCGCCCGGGCGGGTGACGAAGATCGCCACCAGGAAGCCGTAGAACAGCGTCGCGCCCGCGACGTGGCCGCTCGGGAAACTGTAGGAAGTGATCACCAGCAGCGGCTGCTCGAAGCTGGGGCGGCCGCGCTGGAACGCGAGCTTCATCAACACGTTGATCAGCATGCCGCCGGGGACCGTCAGCGCCAGGATCAGCAGCCAGGACCAGTGCCGCCGCCAGGCCAGCACCGCCGCTGTCACCGCGACGAAGCTGCTGATCGCCAGGACGCCGTGCAGGTTGGAGATCACCAGCATGGCGCTGGTCAGCGCCGGCGCCGCATGGCTGTGGAACCACTGCGCCAGCTGCAGATCGACGACGGTGAGCGGGTCGCCGGTCACCACGTCCTCGGCGATGCCGCCGAACAGCCAGGCGAAGCCGGTCAGCACCACGGCGCCGACGGTCAGCTGCAGGCCCAGATAGCCGTCGGGCGACAGGCGGGCCTGAACGAACGCGATGGGACGCGCATACCGCCGCCGCCATGCCAGCATGCCGGGGCGTTGCAGGACTGCGCCCGCCCGGTCCTTCAACCACCGCTCATGGCGGACAGCCCAGCGCCAGAGCCAGCCGAGGACAACCAACAGCAGCACCATCAGGCCGAGCACGGCGCTGGCCCGGCCGATCCAGCGTTGCGCACCCTGCCAGCCGGCGCCCAGGAAATATCCCAGCAGCACGAAGCACACCGACCACAGGACCGCGCCGCTGACGTTGTAAGGCAGGAAAGTGCGCAGCGGCATGCGGGAGGCGCCGGCCATGAACGGGACCAGCGCCCGGGCGAAGCCGACGAAGCGGCCCAGGAACACCGACTTGCCGCCGTGCCGGGCAAAAAATGCGTCCGCCCGTTCGATCCGCGCGGCGTCCAGCCCCAGCCGGGGGCCGTAGCGCTCCAGCGCCGGCCGCCCCAGGTGCCGGCCCATCTCGTAGCCGATGCTGTCGCCCAGCACGGCGCCGATCGCGACCACCACGATCACGCCGTCGAGGTCCAGCACCTGCTGCGCGGCCAGGAAACCGGCAACCAGCACCAGGCTTTCGCCGGGAATCAGCAGGCCGAGAAAGGCGGCCGATTCGAGCGTGGCGCCCAGGAAGACCAGCAGATAGGCCCAGTTGCCGATGCGGCCGGTCAGGTGGATCAGGTAATCGAGCATGCCGAGTCGTGGATCAGGGCTGCTTGCGGTGCGCGGCTTACTGCACCAATCGGATCTCGGTGACGAGGTACTTCCCCGCTTCATAGGTTGCCTTGAAACGCACCTTGTCGCCCGCCTTCAACTTGTCGATCAGCGCGCCGTCCCCGACCTCGAACACCATCGCCATCGGCGGCATGCCCAGGTTCCTGATCTCGCCGTGCCTGAGCGTGATCTTGCGGTTGACCTTGTCTACCTTGCGGACCTCGCCGTCGGTGGGCTCGACCACCATCGGCGCGGCCGCCGGCGTGACCGACATCGTCTGCGCAGCGATACAGCTGGAAAACGTTGCCGCCGCTGCGGCAACCGCCCAGACGACGATCACCGGCTTGAATACATTCACGATTTTTCCCCTTCGTGCTGGCGGGCAAGCGCGAATGCCAGCTGCCAGACCATCGCAGACGCCGCAGATCAGTGCGCATGCTTCACCTCGAGGCGGGGCCTGACTGGTTCCCCCTCGTTCCTGGCTGCGCGCAAAAGCCGCAGGCCGTTGCCGACCACCAGCAGGCTCGCGCCCATGTCCGCAAAGACAGCCATCCACATCGTGGCGCTGCCGAACACTGCCATCAGCAAGAAGATGCTCTTGATCCCCAGCGCCAGCGTGATGTTCTGCCACAGGATGGCGTGCGTTCGCCGGGACAGGCTGACCGTTTCAGCCACTCGCCGCAGGTCGTCGTTCATGATCACCACATCCGCCGCCTCCATGGCAATGTGGGTGCCGGCGCCACCCATGGCAAATCCCACATCGGCCTGGGCAAGCGCGGGCGCGTCGTTGATGCCGTCGCCGATCATCGCCGTGGCGCCATAGCGCCTCTGCATGTCCCTGATCGCTGCAAGCTTGTCTTCGGGCAGCAGGTCGCCACGCGCGTCTTCGATGCCGGCCTGGCCCGCAATCGACCTGGCGGTGGCGACGTTATCGCCGGACAGCATCACCGTCGCGACACCCAGGGCCTTGAGATCCGCGATGGCCTGCCGTGACGATTCGCGGATCGTGTCGGCAACAGCGAACAAGGCGAGAACCTGCTTTTCATGGGCCAGCAGTGTCACTGTGCGCCCCTTCCGCTCATGGCCCTGGAGTTCTGCTTCCAGCTCCGGAGTGCACAACCCACGTTCATGAACCAGCCGGTGGTTTCCGAGGAGCAACTGGTTGCCGTTCACGGTTCCGGTGACGCCCCTGCCAGGGAACGCCACGAATTCATCGACCGCACCCGCGTCCGTTGCCAACCCTGTGACGATGGCACGGGAAACGGGATGATCGGACCGAGCTGCCAGGCTGGCTGCCATCTGCCTGACGGTCGCCTCGTCGGCGCCGCGCCAGACCCGCCAGTCGACCATCTTCGGTTTGCCCTCGGTGATGGTGCCGGTCTTGTCCAGCGCAACGGCCTTGAGGTTGCGGGCATCCTCCAGATACGTCCCGCCCTTGATCAGGATGCCGCGCCGGGCCGCCGCCGCCAGGGCGCTGACAATCGTGACTGGCGTCGAGATGACCAGCGCGCAGGGGCACGCAATCACCAGCAGCACCAGCGCCTTGTAGATCGCCTCCAGCCATGTCAGGCCCAGCAAGAACGGCGTGAAAACGGCAACGGCGACGGCGACGAAAAACACGGCCGGCGTATAGATCGATGCGAACCTGTCCACGAACCGCTGCGTCGGCGCTCGCGTGCCCTGCGCTTCCTCCACCGCGTGAATGATCCGGGCCAGGGTCGTGTCGGCTGCGGCCGCCGTGACCCGGAACTCGAGTTCGCCGGTTTCGTTGATGGTGCCGGCGAACACCTCGTCGCCTGGCGCCTTGTCCACCGGAATGCTCTCGCCGGTCACCGGCGCCTGGTTGATCGCGCTGTTGCCCTTGGTGACCACTCCGTCCAGGGGAACCCGCTCACCTGGCTTGATGCGCAGCACCGCCTGCAACGCCACCGTTGTGGCGGCAACCGTCTTCCACCCGCCGTCGGGTTGCAACTGCAGTGCCTCGGTGGGAGTCAGTGCCATGAGGCCCTTGATGGCATTGCGCGCGCGATCGACCGCGTGGGCTTCGATCAGCTCGGCGATCGCATAGAGCGCCATCACCATCGCCGCCTCGGGCCACTGGCCGATCGCAAGTGCGCCCGTGACGGCCACCGACATCAACGCGTTGATGTTCAGCTTGCCGTGCAGCAGGGCCTTGACGCCCTTTTTGTAGACTTCGATGCCGGACAGGTAGATGGCGAGGACCGCGAAAGCGAAAATCACGCCCTTCCACAAGATGCCGTCCAGGCCCGTGAACGCGAGGCCCTCAGCCGCGATGGCGAGTGCCAGCGCAAGTCCCAGCCGCCAGTGGCTTTCCGCAACTCCGTGATCGTGACCGTCTGCGGCGGCGTCGCCATCCGTCGACGTGAGCGGCTCGATCTCATACCCAGCCTTGCGAATTGCCTGCACTGCGGCGGGAACCAGCTCAATCGAGGCATTGATGTGCACGGTCCGGGCGCCGAGCTGAAAATTCAGGGAGCGGATTCCCGGAAAGGGTTCGAGCGCGCGGCGGATGTCCGCCTCCTCTGCGGAGCAGTCCATGGCAGGGACGCGAAAGACGTTTT
>JACMQP010000080.1 GCA_014376915.1 Ramlibacter sp. | reverse complement strand
GCGCGCACATCGGCCGCCAGCCCGTCACCGAAGAATTCTTTCGGCACGCCGATTCGCAGGCCCTCGATGGGCGCATGGAGCGATTTCGTAAAATCTTCCGCCGGCACATCGAGCGACGTCGAGTCGCGATCAGGGTCAGGCCCGCAGATGGCCGAGAGCAGCAGCGCGCAATCCTGCGCCGTGCGCGCCATCGGCCCCGCCTGGTCCAGACTGGAGGCGAAGGCGATCATCCCGTAGCGCGAGGCGCGGCCGTAAGTCGGCTTGATGCCGGTGATGCCGGTGAACGAGGCCGGCTGTCGGATGGAGCCGCCGGTGTCGGTGCCGGTCGCCGCCGGCGCCAGCCGAGCGGCCACGGCCACAGCGCTGCCGCCGGACGACCCACCGGGAATGCGCGAGGCGTCCCAGGGATTTTTCACCGGCTTGAACGCCGAGTTCTCGTTGGACGAGCCCATCGCGAACTCGTCGCAGTTGAGCTTGCCCAGGGTCACCATGCCCGCCCCCGGGCCCTGGCCCGGTGCTCCGCTCCCGAGCTTGCTCACCACCGTGGCGTCGAACGGCGACAGGTAGCCTTCGAGCATGCGCGAGCCGGCCGTGGTCGGGAAGTCGCGGGTGACGAAGATGTCCTTGTGGGCGATCGGCACGCCCAGCAGGGGCGCGGCATCGCCGGCGGCAATGCGCTGGTCGGCAATTTTCGCCTGGGCCAGCGTGACGTCCTCGTCGGTCGCCAGGTAGGCGCCCAGCGCCTCGTGCACTGCGCCACGGGCCAGGAAGTGGCGAGCCACTTCCACCGCCGAGACTTCCTTCGCACGCAGCTTGACTGCCAGTTCGGCGACCGTCAGGTCGTGCAACTGGCTCATTCGAGCACTTTCGGCACCAGGAACAGGCCGGCCTCTCGGGCCGGCGCGTTGCGCATGTTGGCCTCGCGGTCGATCACCTCGCTGGCGACGTCGTCGCGCAACCGCAGCGCGATGGCCTGGATGGCTGCGACGGGATGGGCCAGCGGCTCGATGCCGGTGGTGTCCACGGCCCGCATCTGTTCGACGAGGTCGAAAAAGCCATTGATCTGGAGCAGCATGCGCTCGCTTTCCTCGGCGCGCATTTGCAGCCGGGCCAGGTTTGCGATGCGGCCGATGTCTTGGGAACTCAGGGACATGATGAAATCGGTGGGCGCGCTGTCAGATGTAAGCGCATATTTCGGCCCGCGAAGAACCAGTGATTCACAGGGGATCGGGTATTATCCCGCCTTTAGTTCAACAGCTGCGAATGGGGTTGAACTTGCACACCAAAGCGGCCCGCAAGGGCCGAAAAAACAGGTCTTTCGGGGCCAAAAATTGGGGTCTTCGGGCCAACAACTTGATTGAAATGGCAGCGCCAGGCATGCCTGCCGGCCATGCCTGCGAGAGGACTTCCTGATGTTCGGAGCTTTCCGTCGGTACTTCTCCACCGACCTGGCCATTGACCTGGGCACTGCCAATACCCTGATTTTCGTTCGCGACAAGGGCATCGTGCTGGACGAGCCCTCGGTCGTCGCCATTCGTCACGAGGGCGGGCCCCAGGGCAAGAAGACCATCCAGGCGGTCGGCCGTGAAGCCAAGGCGATGCTGGGCAAGGTGCCTGGCAACATCGAGGCGATCCGCCCGATGAAGGACGGCGTGATCGCCGACTTCACCGTCACCGAACAAATGCTCAAGCAGTTCATCAAGATGGTCCATCCACGGTCCGTCCTGAAGCCCAGCCCCCGCATCATCATCTGCGTGCCCTGCGGCTCGACCCAGGTCGAGCGCCGCGCCATCCGCGAATCGGCGCTTGGCGCCGGCGCCTCCGAGGTGTACCTGATCGAGGAACCGATGGCCGCCGCGATCGGCGCCGGCCTGCCGGTGTCGGAAGCCTCCGGCTCGATGGTCGTGGACATCGGCGGCGGCACCACCGAGGTCGGCGTGATCTCGCTTGGTGGCATGGTCTACAAGGGCAGCGTGCGGGTCGGCGGCGACAAGTTCGACGAAGCGATCATCAGCTACATCCGTCGCAACTACGGCATGTTGATCGGCGAGCCGACGGCCGAAGCGATCAAGAAAAACATCGGCTCGGCCTTTCCGGGCAGTGAAGTCAAAGAAATGGAAGTCAAGGGCCGCAACCTCTCCGAAGGCGTGCCGCGCTCGTTCACCATTTCTTCCAACGAGATCCTGGAAGCGCTGACCGACCCGCTGAACAACATCGTCTCGGCGGTGAAGAACGCGCTGGAGCAGACCCCGCCGGAGCTGGGCGCGGACATCGCCGAGCGCGGCATGATGCTCACAGGCGGCGGCGCCCTGCTGCGCGACCTTGACCGGCTGCTGGCCGAGGAGACCGGGCTGCCGGTGCTGGTGGCGGAGGACCCGCTGACTTGCGTGGTGCGCGGCTGCGGGATCGCGCTGGAGCGCATGGACCGGCTCGGTTCGATCTTCACCAGCGAATAACGCTGTCCCGGAGCGGCGATGCCACTCGGTACGCTGGACAGAACCCCCCCACCGTTCTTCAAGCAGGGCCCGTCGGCCCTGTCCAAGCTGATGGTCTGCAGCGCGCTGGCGCTGTTTCTGATGGTGGCGGATTCACGTTTCAAGGTGGCCCAGCCGCTGCGTTCGGCGTTGGCGACCGTGCTGTACCCGGTGCAGTGGATGGCGATGCGGCCGGTGCTGCTGGTGCGCAACGGCGGCCAGTACTTCGAGTCGCTGCAGTCGGCCCAGGCCGCCGAAGCCGCCGCCCGTGTCAAGCTGGCGCTGCAGTCGCAGCGGGCCAGCCAGGTGGAACAGCTGGCGCAGGAGAACGCCCGGCTGCGCAACCTGCTGGCGCTGCGCGACCGCATCACGACGCCGGCCGCCGCCGCCGAGGTCCTCTATGACGCTGCCGACCCCTACACCCGCAAGATCATCATCGACAAGGGCCTGACCCAGGGCATCGAGGCGGGTTCGCCGGTGATCGATGAATCGGGCGTGCTGGGCCAGGTGACGCGGGTCCATCCGCTGATCAGCGAAGTGACCCTGGTGACCGACCGCGAGCAAGCCATCCCGGTGCTGAACGCCCGCACCGGCGCCCGCAGCGTCGCCTTCGGCGACCCGATCACCCGCGGCGGCTCGCTCGAACTGCGTTTCATGGCCGGCAACGCCGACGTGCAGGCCGGCGACATCCTCACCACCAGCGGCGTCGACGGCGTCTACCCGCCGGGCCTGCCGGTGGCCAAGGTGGTCACCGTGGAGCGCCGGGCCGACTCGGCCTTCGCCCGCATCTCATGCGCGCCGCAGGCGCTGGTGGACGGCGCCCGCCATGTGATGGTGCTCAAGCCGGTGGCGGGCCAGATGCCGGCGCGGCCGGTGCCCGACGAGGTCGTGCCGGCCAAGCGGGGAGGCCGCAAATGATCATGCGTCCGGGCCAGCAGCTGCTGCTGCCGGCCAATCCGTTCTTCATCTGGGGCAGCCTGCTGCTGGCGCTGGTCGCCAACATGCTGCCGCTGGGCCGCACGCCGTGGCTGCCCGACATCGTGGCGGTGGTGCTGGTGTTCTGGAGCGTGCATCAGCCGCAGCGGGTGGGCATCGGCGTGGCGTTCTTCTTCGGCCTGGGCATGGACGTGCACCAGACCTCGCTCCTGGGCCAGCACGCGCTGTCGTATAGCGCGCTGAGCTTTCTCGCCATCACCATCCACCGCCGGCTGCTGTGGTTCTCGGTGCCGTCGCAGGCGGTGCAGGTGCTGCCGCTGTTCGTCGCCGCCCATGCCATCGAGCTGGCGCTGCGACTGGCCGCCGGCGGGGTCTTCCCCGGCTTCAACGTCCTGCTGGCGCCGCTGGTGGAATCGATGCTGTGGCCCGTCATCAGTGTCATTTTGTTGGCTCCACAGCGCCGGGCTCCGGACCCGGACGAAAATAGGCCGCTATGACCGAGATGCGCAACGTCGAGGCGGACCTGTCCCGCTTTCGGCTCCGGGTGCTGGCGATCAGCATCTGCGTGCTGGTCTCGTTCATGCTGCTGGCCGCGCGGCTGGTGTACCTGCAGGTGGTGCGGCACCAGGACCTGAGCGAGCAGGCCGAGAACAACCGCACGGCCATCGTGCCCGTGGTGCCCAACCGCGGCCTGATCCTGGATCGCAACGGCGTCGTGCTGGCCAGCAACTACTCGGCCTACACGCTGGAGATCACGCCGTCGCGGATCGACCAGACGCTGGACAAGACCATCGAGGCGCTCGGCCAGGTGATCGAGATCCAGGCCCGCGACAAGCGCCGCTTCAAGAAGCTGCTGGACGAGTCGAAGAGCTTCGAGTCGCTGCCGATCCGCACCCGCCTGACCGACGAGGAAGTGGCCCGGTTCGCGGCGCAACGCTACCGCTTTCCGGGCGTGGACATCAAGGCGCGCCTGTTTCGCAACTACCCGTGGGGCGAGCTCGCCAGTCATGTGATCGGCTACATCGGCCGGATCAACCAGGCCGAGAAGGAGCGCATCGACGAGGGCGACGACGAATCCAACTACCGCGGCACCGAGTACATCGGAAAGCTCGGCGTCGAGCAGAGCTACGAGCAGCAGCTGCACGGAATCACCGGGGTCGAGCAGGTGGAAACGTCCGCCGGCGGCCGCGCGGTGCGCAAGCTCGCCAGCAACCCGGCGACGCCCGGCAACACGGTGGTGATGTCGATCGACATCAAGCTGCAGAAACTGATCGAGGACCTGTACGGCGACCGGCGCGGCGCGCTGGTGGCGATCGACCCCAAGACCGGCGAGGTGCTGGCCTTCGTCAGCAAGCCGACCTTCGACCCAAACCTGTTCGTCGAGGGCATCGACAGCGAGAACTGGCAGGCGCTCAACGAGTCGCTCGACAAGCCGCTGCTCAATCGCGCACTGCGGGGCACCTACCCACCCGGCTCCACGTTCAAGCCGTTCATGGCGCTGGCGGCGCTGGAGACCGGCAAGCGCACGCCGCAACAGACCACCCTCGACCCCGGCTTCTTCATGCTCGGCGGCCACCGCTTTCGCGACGACAAGGAAGGCGGCCACGGCTCGGTGGACATGTACAAGTCGATCGTGCAGTCATGCGACACCTACTACTACGTGCTGGCCAACGACATGGGCGTCGACCTGATGCACGAGCAGTTGCAGCACTTCGGCTTCGGCGAGCTGACCGGCATCGACATCCTGGGCGAGGCGCGCGGGCTGCTGCCCTCGACCGGCTGGAAGCGCGCGGCCTACCGCAAGCCCGAGCAGCAGAAGTGGTATCCCGGCGAAACCATCTCGCTGGGCATCGGCCAGGGCTACAACAACTTCACCATCCTGCAGCTGGCGCTGGCGACCAGCATCATCGCCAACAACGGTGTGAAGATGAAGCCGCACCTGGTGCACGAGGTGATCGACATCGTGACCAAGACGCCCAAGACCACCGCGTTCACGACCACCGGTCAGCTTGCCGCCAAACCCGAGAACATCGCGGTGATCCGCAACGCGATGGTGGGCGTGAACCTCGAGGGCACGTCGGCGGCGGCCTTCCGCGGAGCGCTATACACCAGCGGCGGCAAGACCGGCACGGCGCAGGTGATCCAGATCAAGCAGGGCGAGAAGTACAACGCCTCGCAGACCGACGAGCGCCATCGCGACCACGCGCTCTTTACGGCCTATGCGCCGGCCGACAGCCCGAGGATCGCGATCGCCATGATCGTGGAGAACGCCGGCTTCGGCGCGCAGAACGCCGCCCCGATCGCCCGGCGCGCCTTCGACTACTGGCTGTCGGGGCTGTACCCGAGCGAGGAAGATCTGGCCGCCGTGCGCAAGGGCCAGGCCACCACGCCGATCGGCAAACAGCGCAACGCCGCGGAAGCGGCCTGGCCGCCGGGCGGCAGCGCCGCCTCCGCGGCGGCATCGGCAGCCGCACTGGCCGCAGCAACGCCGGCGCTGATTCCGCCCGCGGCCGCGCCGCCCGCTTCGCTGAAAACCGTGGCCTCGGCTTCGCTGCAGGCGTCCGCAACGCCGCCCAAACCGGCGGTCCCCAGGCCAGTCGCTCCCAGGCCGAAGGCCCGTGACCGGTCGGTCGAACCCGAGTCGCAGTAGCCGCCGTCGGCCGACACCACAGGAGGCCCCATGATCATCGGCAACGAACAGGATGTGACCGCGGCAGTGCTGGCCGAACTGGCGCGCGCCGAAGATCCGCGCTTTCGCG
>JACMQP010000079.1 GCA_014376915.1 Ramlibacter sp. | reverse complement strand
GCTGTTCCACATGATCGCCGGCGCGCCCGACCCGGTGGCGCCTTTCAGCCATGCCGTCGAGCAGGACGGCTGGGTGTTCGTCACCGGCCAGATGCCATTTTCCGGCACGGCCAACGATTCACCCTACCCCGAGGGCATCGAGGCGCAGACGCACCAGGTCATGTACAACCTGCGGCGTGTGCTCGAGGGCTGCGCTCTCGGGCTGTCGAACGTGCTGCAGTGCCGCGTCTACCTGCTGCACTTCGATCGCGACTACGCGGCGATGAACGCGGTCTACGCCAGCTACTTCGCGCCCGGCCGGCGCCCGGCGCGCACCTGCGTGGGCGTGAGCGGCCTGGCGCGCGGCGCGCTCATAGAGATCGACCTTGTGGCGCGGCGCGTGGCGGCCGAATCGCCCGGCCTGCCTTCGGGCCCCGCCACGGCCTTGGCCCAGTCATCCCCATCATCGCCACCATGAGCCACCTGCCCCATCTTCCCGCCAGTGTCGAGACCTGCCACTGGGGGTTTTTCGATGCCACCCTGCAGCCCGTCCTGACGGTGGAAAGCGGCCAGCGTTTCACCCTGGCCACGGTCAGCGGCGGCGCTGCGGTGCTGCCGCCTGCAGGCTTTCACATCCCGCCCGAGCTGCTGGACATCCACACCCGCCTGCCCATGGCGATGCCCGGGCACATCCTGACCGGCCCCGTGGCCGTGGCCGGCGCGATGCCAGGCGACACGCTGGAGGTGCGCATCATCGACGTGCAGTTGCGCCAGGACTGGGGCTACAACGTCATCCGCCCGCTGGCCGGCACCCTGCCTGACGACTTCCACGCCTACCGCCACCTGAACATCCCGCTTGACTGCGAGCGCGGCGTGGCACGGCTGCCCTGGGGCCTGGAGCTACCGCTCCACCCCTTCTTCGGCGTGATGGGCGTGGCGCCGCCACCGAATTGGGGGCGCATTAGCACCATCCAGCCCCGCGCGCACGGCGGCAACATCGACAACAAGGAACTCGGGCCCGGCAGCAGCCTGTATCTCCCGGTGTATGCGCCCGGCGCCTTGTTTTCCTGCGGCGACGGCCATGGCGCGCAAGGCGACGGCGAGGTCTGCGTGACAGCCATCGAGACCGCCTTGCTCGGCACCTTCGAGCTGGTGCTTCACCCGCAAGGCGCCGGCCCTGCGTTGACCTACCCGCGCGGCGAAACGCCCACGCACTGGATCACCATGGGCATGGACCCCGACCTGGATCGCTGCGTGGAGATGGCGCTGCGCGACATGATCGTGTTGTTGGGCGAGAAGGCCGGGCTCAGCCGCGAAGACGCCTATACCCTTTGCAGCCTGGCGGTGGATTTCCGCATCACGCAGACCGTGAACGGCCACAAAGGCGTGCACGGCCTCTTGCGCAAGGGCTTGATCGGAAGCCGTTAAAAAATGGGGGGGGGAACGGCTGACCGAACATGTCCTGAGCTCGATTTGAGATGCGGAAGCACTGGGTGAATTCAACCAGTCGTATCAACAGCACAGACTGTGTGAGACTGCGCCGAACCAATCAGCGGATTCCAGCGGCGGCTATGTGGGACCGATCCTGGGCGACCGCGATTGGCCGTCACTGTGAGTTCAAGGCCGCTCCAGGAATCTGATCTCCGATGCACCAGCCAGGGCTGGCCAAAGTCAGGTGTCGGCGAGGTCCGCGAACTGGCTCTGCCGGCCAGGAGCAGCCGCTGGGCAGAGGGCGCTTTTCGGGCGCACCGCTGTGCGACGGTGACGCCGCATCGCCGATCTGTTCGGCCTGACGCCGGCTGAGGGTCTGTGCTGGTTCATGCGATGGTGCGTCTGACGCGCAGCGCTCGCTGAGCTGCAGGTGCATCGTGCCCAGCACCATTCCAACCTCGAGCACCCCACCCCGCGCCACAGCGTCAACGGACAATGCCGCCACGAACTCTCACACAGGATGTCCCGCATCATGGGAAAGACCCACCGGCTGCTCGAGCTGATGCAGCTGCTGCGCGGCCGACAGCGATCGGTCACCGCGCAGCATCTGGCCGACCGGATGTCGGTGTCAGTGCGCACGGTCTACCGCGACATCGCCGCGCTGGTGGCCTTGGGCGCAGCCATCGACGGTAGCGTTGGCGTGGGTTACATGCTGCGCTCGGGTTTTTTCCTCCCGGCGCTTATGTTCACCGACGAGGAGATCGAGGCGCTGGTGCTGGGCGCACGCTGGGTGCAGGGCCAAGGCGATGCGGGACTGCTGGCTGCCGCCGACTCAGCGCTGGCCAAGATCGGCAGCGCTACGCCGAAGGACCTGCGCGACAAGATCGCCGAGATCGGGCTGTGGGCCTCGCGGCCACTGTTTCCCCGCTGCCGCGGACGGCATCGATCCGGGCGTGGTTCGCGAGGCGGTGCGGTGCGAGCGCAGGCTGGTGATCGCCTACCGCGATGCCGCCGGCGGGGCCACCGAGCGCGAGGTGTGGCCCATCGCCCTGGGCTATTTCGACGGCGCCCGCGTGGTTGCGGCCTGGTGCACGCTGCGGCAGGACTTCCGACACTTCCGTGCCGACCGCATCGACAGCCTGCAGGCGCTGGACGAGCGCTACCCGCAGGCCCGCCGCAGCCTGGTGCGGCAGTGGCGTCAACGCGATCTGGGGCGGCCGCCCCGAGCTGGCGTGCTCCGCTGAACCGCGCCGACCCTCGCGGGGTTGCGGCTGCCTGCGCCCCGGCGATGGACGTACGGCCACGCTCCTGACAGCTTCTGTCAGGGCGGCCGGCGACCATGGAGGCACCTATCCACCCCGACCGGAGTTTCGCGATGCGCCTTCACCACTTCCCCCAATCCACCTGCTCACGCCGCGTGCGGATGACGGCCTTTCACCTGGGCGTGCCGCTGGAGCTCGTCACCGTCAACTTGGCCAAGGGCAAGCAGCATGCGCCCGAATTCCTGGCGCTCAACCCCAACCATCGAGTGCCTGTACTGGAGGACGACGGCTTCGTGCTGTGGGAGTCATATGCCATTCAGCAGTACCTGGCTGAGCGCACGCCCGGGCAGCTGCTGTACCCAGCTGATGCCCGAGCGCGGGCGGACATCAGCCGCTGGATGTACTGGTGCGGCCAGATGCTGATGCCTGGCGTCGGCGCGCTGAACTGGGAGCGCCTGTACAAGGGCCTGTCCGGCCAAGGTGCGGCCGACCCGGCCGAGGAGGCGCGCGCCGAAGCCGGCCTGCGCTTTGCCGGCCAGGTGCTGGACCAGCATCTGGGCACGCGCCAGTGGATGTGTGGCGAGACGCTGTCGCTCGCCGACTTTGCGAACGCCGCGCCCTTGGCCGACCAGCACCGCGCGCGTTACCCGCTGGCTGACTTCGTCCACCTGCAGCGTTGGCTGCGGCAGGTGCAGGCGCTGCCCGCCTGGGGCGCGACCGAAGGCTGACGCCCAGCCGAGCCAAAGCGCTTGATTGGCGTGACGGCCCCGCTGCGGCCTCCTTCGGTGACAGATCAGACAGCTGCGACAGCTTTCCGGCAGCGAGATCAACAACTCGAAGGTCGGCTCCGGGTCGATAGCGCAAGTTCGTCGATCAAGGAAGCGGTCGCTGGGCTTGCATGTTTTGGCCGCGGCGTCGATCAGCCCCAAAGTTGGGCGTGAACGGCAGGTTTATGTGTGGAGCGGTCGGCCACGGCAGCGGTGCCTGAATGACGGCTTTCTGCCGCTGCCGATATTCGCGCGCGAAATCTGACTGACTGCAACCAGTCTGAAGCGGCGGCTCAATCTGGCACCAAAGGTGAAGGCCAAACACAGGTGTGCTGAGAGAGAGTTTGGCCTCAAATGTTGCGTGCCATTTTCAAACCGCGGAGTTTGAAGTGGTACATCCGCGTCAGCCCAACGGCGCTTCGTCGT
>JACMQP010000514.1 GCA_014376915.1 Ramlibacter sp. | reverse complement strand
TGGTGTTCGCGCGGCGCCGGATCAAGGCCGGCCAGAGCCTGTACCGCGCCGGAGACCGCTTCCATTCGATCTACGCGGTGCGCAGTGGAACCCTCAAGACCAGCCTGCAGATGGCCGATGGCCGCGAGCAGGTCAGCGGCTTTTACCTGGGCGGCGAGTTGATGGGGCTGGACGGTTTCGCCGACGGCAAACACGCCAGCAGCGCCTCCGCATTGGAGGACGCCGAGGTTTGCGCGATCCCGTTCGCGCACCTGGCCCGACTGTCCGCCGCGAACGCGGGCATGCAGCACGCGCTGAACCGCCTCATGAGCCGGGAGATCGTGCGCGAGCACAGCCTGATGCTGCTGCTCGGAAGCATGAACGCCGAGGAGCGGCTGGCCGCTTTCCTGCTGAACCTGTCGCAGCGGCTGAAGGCGCGCGGTTACTCTGCCAGCGAGTTCCACCTGCGGATGTCGCGGGCCGACATCGGCAGCTACCTGGGCATGAAGCTCGAAACCGTCAGCCGCACGTTCTCGGCGTTCCAGCTGCACGGCGTGCTGGAAGTGGACAAGCGCCACATCCGGATCCTGGACATCGACCGGCTGGCCAGCCCGGTCGAGTCGCGCATGCATTGAGGGAGCGCGCAGGTCGGTTGACGCAGATCAACCACCCGACCGCACCGCGGGCGCACAGTGACGCTGCAACACCGTACATCCCCCATGAATCCAGTCACACCCGAACTGCTCCAGCGCTACGACATTGCTGGCCCGCGCTACACCTCGTACCCGACCGCCGACCGCTTCGTCGAGGCGTTCACGGCGGCCGACTACGGCCAGGCCCTGGCCCACCGTCGCAACGGCGCGGCGGCGCTCACCCAGCCGCTGTCGCTGTACGTACACATCCCGTTCTGCGAATCGCTGTGCTACTACTGCGCCTGCAACAAGATCATCACCAGGCATAAGGAGCGCGCTGCCGTCTACCTGCGCTACCTGGCGCGCGAGGTGGACCTGCACACCGCGACGCTGGGCGTCGGCCAGGTGGTGACGCAACTGCACCTGGGCGGCGGCACGCCCACCTTCCTGTCGGACGACGAACTGCGCGAACTGATGGCAATGCTGCGTCGCAGCTTCACCCTGATGCCGGGCGGCGAGTACTCGATCGAGATCGACCCCCGCACGGTGGACGCCGGCCGCTTGCAGGTGCTGGCGGACCTCGGGTTCAACCGCCTGAGTTTCGGTGTGCAGGACTTCGACGCCGACGTCCAGAAGGCGGTGCACCGGGTCCAGCCCTTCGCGCAGGTCGCCGGGCTGATGGAGCAGGCCCGCGCCGTCGGCTTCGACTCGATCAACATGGACCTGATCTACGGCCTGCCGCGGCAGACGCCCGAATCGTTCGCCCGGACGCTGGCGCAGGTGCAGCAGCTGCGACCGGACCGCATTGCGCTGTATGCCTATGCGCACCTGCCCGAGCGCTTCAAGCCGCAGCGGCGCATCCTGCAGTCCGAGCTGCCGGGCGCTCCGGCCAAGGTGGCGATGCTTTCGCAGTCGCTCGCCGCGTTCCTGAGCGCCGGCTACGTCTATATCGGCATGGACCATTTCGCGCTGCCCAACGACTCGCTGGCGGTGGCCAAGCGCCAGGGCCGGCTGCACCGCAACTTCCAGGGCTACAGCACGCAGCCCGATTGCGACCTGATCGGCCTGGGCGTGTCGGCGATCGGCCGCATCGGTGCCACCTACAGCCAGAACGCCAAGACCATGGAGGACTACTGCGATGCCCTCGACCACGGCCGGCTGCCGGTCGTGCGCGGGCTGGCGCTCACGCGGGACGACCTGGCACGGCGCGCCGTCATCATGGCGCTGATGTGCCAGGGCCAGCTGCTGTTCGAGTCGATCGAACAAGCCTGGTTGCTGGATTTCAAGAGCTACTTCGCCCGGGAGTTCGAGCAGCTGCACGAACTGACGGAGCAGGGCCTGATCGTCATGGACGACGCCGGCATTCAGGTCACGGCCCAGGGCTGGTTCTTCGTGCGGGCGGTGGCGATGGTGTTCGACCGCTACCTGCAGGCCGACCGCACCCGCGCGAAGTTCTCGCGCATCCTCTGACGCGGCGATGTCGATCACGCTCGCGGCCACTGCGCTGCTGATGGGGCTGGCCGGCGGGCCGCATTGCGTCGCCATGTGCGGCGCCGCCTGCGCCGGCATCACGCGGGCCGGGAGCGCCCGCATCGACACCAGCCAGCTGCGCGGCGGAGGTGGCGTCCAGCTGGTTGCCGGCGACGTGCGCACCTCCAGCGCGATGTGGAGCTTCCAGTTCGGTCGGCTGGCGAGCTACGCCGCCGCTGGCGCAGTCGCCGCGGCGGCCGTCCAGAGCTTCGCCTGGCTCGCCACCCAGACTGCGGCGCTCCGCCCGGTCTGGACACTCTTCCACCTCGCCGTGCTGGCCTGGGCCCTGATGCTGGTGGTGCAGGCGCGCCAGCCGATGTGGGTGAGCGCCGCCGGCCGCAACGTCTGGAGACGGGTCCGGCCGCTGGCGACCACGCGTGGCGGTGTGTTCGCGACCGGCGCGCTGTGGTCCCTGATGCCGTGCGGCCTGCTGTATTCGGCGCTGCTGGTGGCGTCGCTGAGTGGCGGCCCGCTGCAGGGCGCGCTGGCGATGGCGTTGTTTGCCATCGGCAGCAGCGTTTCGCTGGTGCTGGCGCCGCGGCTGTTCGACAAACTCAAAGGCGTCGGCAACAAACTGCGCCAGGACGCCGGCACGCGCGTGGCCGGCCTGCTGCTGGCGCTCGCCGCCGCCTGGGGCCTGTGGATGGACCTGGCGGACCGCATCGCGATCTGGTGCGGGCTGGCGTGAGGCCGGCCTGTCATCCCGGACTCGATCCAGGATCCAGACGCTGACGGTATTGCTGTCGCTGCATGGATCCCGGAGCCGGTCCCGGATGGCATTTCCCGGTCAGGCAAGAGCGAAAAATCCGAGCGGGTTCTTGGTGATCGCGACCGACACGATCCAGCCGAACACCACCAGCGCCGCGACGAAAGCCGTGGCGCGGACCGGCTCGGGGCGGCCGGGCTTCAGCGCCACGACGCCAAGCGCGATGTAAACCAGCAACCCGATGATCTTGGCCAGCAGCCACGGCGCAGCCATCGGCGACAGGCGCAGCGTCCAGGCCAGCCACAGGGCCGACAGCAGCAGCACCGAATCGACGATGTGCGGCAGCGTTTTGGCCGGCCGGCGTCGGATCCAGGCGGCGCCGGCGAAGGATGCGGCGCCGCGCGCGAAGAAACCGAGGATCGACAGCGCGACGGCGGCCTGGTGGAGCGTCTTGACTGCGAAATAGTCCATGGCCTCAACCCGGCTTGCCGTCGAGGCGCGGGCGGGTCAGGACGGGCCAGTAGCGTACCGCGTACAGGCCAAAGCCGGCCGACCAGAGCGCGGCCGAGCACAGCACGGCATGAATCGTCAGCTGCGGCGCCGCCAGCGGCAGCAGCACGCGCACCAGCGCGGCGGCGATCACCAGCAGGTAGCAGGCGACGTCCCAGCGGTCCGAGCGCAACGGCCGGCCGGTGTGGCCGCGCGCGGTGCGCGTCATCATGCCGATGATCAGCCCGCCGGCCGCGCCGACCGTGAGCGCATGGGTCGCGAGCGACGGCACGACCCAGCCGGCCTGCGTCGCGGCGCGCAGCAGCAGGTGCACCGGGATCCAGGCGTACGCGACGTGCAGCACCCAGACCAGTGGCGCGCGGGCGGTCTTCCATGGTTGCCACAGCCACCAGCGCGCCAGGTGCGCCGCCGCAGCGGCAATCGCCAACAGCGCCAGCGGCAGTCCCTGCAGCTGCAGCGCATCGGCGGCCAGCAGCGCCAGCGTCAGGCCCAGCGCCGCCTGCTCCAGCACCGGATTGCGCACGGCCGTGGCGCCGGGCACGCCGGTGTTGGTAAACATCGGGATCACGCGGCCGCCCATCACCGCCATGATGAACAGCACCGCATCGAGTCCGACGGCGATGCCGATCCAGCCCGGTACCGCGACCACGCCCAGCTGGTCCAGGTGCACAGCCAGTTCGGCCGCCGACAGCAACAGCAGCAGCGCGACGAAGAAGTAATTGCGCCTGTTGCCGGCGGCGATGAAGGGGATGGCCAGCGCGATGGCCGCGGCCAGCGGAAAGGCGGCGTTGACGAGGGCGGCAGCCCAGCCGAATGGGGTCAGCACCAGCACGCGGCCCGCCACCCACAGCAGCGCCAGCGCCGCCAGCGTGGCGCCGGTCGGCGTCGGCCGGTTGGCCCAGTTGCGTCCGGCGGTGAACAGGAAACCGACGATCACCGCCAGCGTGAAGCCGAACAGCATCTCGTGCGCGTGCCAGAGCGGCCCCTCGAGATAGGGTCGGCCCAGCCAGCCGGCGAACTGCAGCGCCCACAGCGGGATCGAGAGCGCCGCAAACACGCTGGCCAGCAGGTAGAACGGCCGGAAGCCCAGTTGCCAGAGCGCGAAACCGCGCGGGCCGGTGGCGGGCGCCACCGGTTCTTCGATGCGAAGGAAACCGGTCATGGGGCAATCTCCGTGGGGTGGCGGTCGCGCTGCCGGGCCCGCCAGGCCAGCGCTGCGCCGGCCACCGTGATGGCAAAAAGGACAATGGCGACGGCGTTCAGGCCAGCGCCGAGCGCGCGCAGCCGCGGCTCGTTCCAGCCCGCCGCCAGCCGCAGCAGCAGCGACAGGTGCAGGGCCGCCAGCGGCACGTAGAAGAAGTTGCCGAACTGCAGCTTGATTCGCGCCACCGCCGGCAGGATCACGGGCGCGTGGCCCAGCATCATGCTGACGATGAAGCCCAGGCCGAGCGCGTGCAGAGCCGTGTCGCGCAGCGGCAGGCCGAGCGCCGTGGCCGCCCAGGCCGCGCCGGCCACCGCCAGCCACGCATAACCGCCCAGCAGGCAGATCGCCATGTAGCGCGCCAGGCCGCCGGCGTGCACCGTGCGCCGGGCGATGTCGAACATGGCCAGCCAGCCGGCGAGCGCCAGCAGGGCCGCGCCGTACAGGACGCCGCCGGCCGGCAGCTCGAAAGCGGATAACGCAGCGCCGCCGGCCAGCGCCGCCAGCACCACGGACAGCGCTGCCCGCGCGCCTGGACGCCGCCGCATCAGCCGCGTCATCTCCAGCCGCTCGGCCGCGATCGTCAGCACCAGGAAGGCGAACCACCAGGGCAGCGTGGCCGCGCCGCCGATGCCGACGGCCAGGGCCAGGGCCAGGTTGCCCGCGAACCAGGCCAGCGCGCCGGCCAGCAGCAACGCCGTGTGCGCGGCGCGCTGGCGCACCACCACCTCGATGTTGACGCCGATGAAGACGGCGGATGCGGCGACCAGCAGCCATGCACCGGCCTGCGGCAGTCCGAGCAGCAGGGCGACGCCGCCCAGTCCCGAGGCCAGTGGCGCGATCCAGGCGCTGCGCAGCTTGACGGCCACCGCGCGTTCGATGCCGATCACCGTGCCCATGAGGCCTCCGACCAGCAACGCCGCATGGGCCAGCATGGCGTGGCCCGGCCACAGCGCGCTCCCGGTGCCGGGCAGTGGCACGCCGGCGCGCAGCAGTCCGCCCGCGATGCCGGCCAGCAGCGACACCGCCACCAGCGGCAGCAACAGCGCCCGGGCCATCACCATCCCATGAAGCGCTTGGCGCTTGCGCTCATGCGGTCGGAGGTCCATGGCGGCTCCCAGACCAGGTCGACCCTGATCTTCAGGTCGGGCGGCAGGTCGCGGTTCAGTTCGGTCTCGATTTCTTCGAGGATCAGGTCGGTCACCGGGCAGGCGGCCGAGGTCATCGTCACGTCGACGTGCAGGATCCCGTCCCGGACCGCGGCGCCGTAGATCAGCCCGACGTCGACGACGTTCATCGCGACTTCCGGATCCACGACGCGGCGCAGCGCGGCGAGCATGGGGGCACGCAGCGCCTCGGGCCCGTCGTAGGGAAAAGGGGCGTCGCTCATGCTGCGCTCCGGCGCGCCGCCGGCCGTGCGGGCCGGCCGACGAACAGGATGGTGGCCAGCTGCTGGCGGTTGGCCACCAGGTCGGCCAGCGTGTAGCGGTCCAGCACCGCGTAGAAGGCCGCCACCGCTTCGCCCAGCACGCCGCGCAGGTGGCAGACCGGAGCGATGCAGCAGCTGCCGCCGTCTTCGCCGAAGCATTCGGCGACCACGGCGTGGCCCTCGGTCTGCCGCACCACCGCGCCGACGCCGATCCGATCGGGCGACTCGCCCAGCGCCAGCCCGCCGCCCTTGCCGCGGACGTTGGCCAGCCAGCCGGTCTTGCCAAGGAAGTGCACGACCTTGGTCAGGTGGTTCTCCGAGACCTCGAACGCCGTCGCGATCTCGGCGATCGTCGCCCGCTGTCC
>JACMQP010000513.1 GCA_014376915.1 Ramlibacter sp. | reverse complement strand
CCGCATAGCCCTGCGTTCCCAAATCGACACCGACGAACGTCGGTAGCGTGGCCGGGTCGGCGCGCAGCGCGGCCTCCACCAGGCCGGGCGGCTGCTTCTGCGCATCCTCGCGCGAGACCGGGATGGCGGCCGACAGTTCGGCGGCGGCCGGACTGGCCTTCCACGCCGCCAGCTTCGCCGCGCCTTCCTTCTTCGCCAGTTCGGCGCCGCGGGCAGCGACGTAGCGCTCGCGCACGCGGTCCTTGACTTCGGCGAACGGCAGCGTGCGCGCCGGCGTGTACTTCACAATGCGGCCCGACGCCAGTTGGCTGGGGCCGGTCTCGACGGCCTCCGTGTTGCGCTTCTTGTCCACCGCGTCAGGGCTGAACAGAGCGGACAGGAATTTCGGGCTGGCGAGCGGTCCCTTGGCGCCGGGAGCCGGCAGCCGACTGACGCCGGTGGCGGTGCGCACTTCCAGCTTCAGCTTGTCGGCCACTGGCTTGAGGCTGTCGGCCTGCTCGTAGACGCCGTTGCTGAAAGCGTCGGCCGACTCGGCGAACTTGCGCTGGGCCTGCTGCTTCTTCAGCTCGGTTTCGAGCTCGGGCTTCATGTCCTCGAAGGTCTTCGTCTTCGGCGCCTTGATGTCGGTGACACGGATGATGTGGTAGCCGAACTCGGTCTCCACGACATTGCTGATCTCGCCTTTCTTCAGCGAGAAGGCGACATCCTCGAACGGCTTGGCCATGGCACCGCGGGCGAAGAAATCGAGGTCGCCGCCGTTGGGTGCCGAGCCGGGGTCCTGCGAATTCTTCTTCGCCACGTCGGCGAAGCTGTCGGGCACTTTCTTCACCGCCGCCAGCAGCAGCTCGGCCTTGGCCTTCGCCTTCGCCCGGTCAGCCGCCGGGGCGCTGGCAGGCGCCGCGATCAGGATATGGCTGGCACGGCGCTCTTCGCGGCCCGCCATTCGCTGCGCATTCTGCTCGTAATAAGTCTTCAGGTCGGCCTCGGCGACGGTGATGCCCTTCATGACCGTGTCGACGTCCAGCACCACGTACTCGATGCTTGCTTCTTCCGGCGCCTGGAACTGCGAAGCGTTCTGCTTGTAATAACCTTCCAGGTCGGCGTCCGTCGGCGTCACTTTGGCGGCATAGGCGGGGCTCGCGAACATCGCCACCTGCACCTCGCGCTTCTCAAAGAAGGCATTGAGCGCCGCAGAGGCGATTGCGGGCGAAGCGATGGTCGTGCCCCCGATGCCGGCCAGCACCTGGCGCGTCGACAGGTCGAGCCGCACGTTGTGCTCGAACATCTCGGTCGTCATGCCCTGAGCGGCAACCAGCTGGCGGTAACGGGCCATGTCGAGCTTGCCATCCGGGCCGCGCAGCGAGGCGATCATCTGGTTGCCTTGCAGCTCGCGCGCAAGCTGCGCGTCGCTGGTGACCAGCTTCGACTCCACCGAAGCTGCCGACAGCACGCGCTCGCGCACCAGCCGCTCCAGCGTCGAATAGCGCGCGTCCGGCGAGTCGAACAGCTTGGGGTCCACGTTGGGAGCAGTCTGGCGGAAACGCTCGACGTCCGCCTTGTGCGCGTTGTCCCAGTCGCCCTGGAGGATGTCGTGGCCGTCGACCCGCGCGACCGGCTCACCCTTGTCCTTGTAGCGGTTGTAGCCCTCCAGGCCGAACAGCACGAACGAAGGGACGATCAGCAGGAACAACACAAACTGCATGACCTTGGTGTGCTTGCGGACGAAATCAAACATGCTCGAAACTCTCTAGTCTGAAAACACAAAAGGCGAACATCTGTTCGCCTTTTCTTGGGTGGTGGGTGCTGACGGGTTCGAACCGCCGACCTACGCCTTGTAAGGGCGCCGCTCTACCAGCTGAGCTAAGCACCCCACCGGGAGAAAATGGCCCCGTTCAGTTCAGCGCATCCTTGAGCGCCTTGCCTGGACGGAACTTGGGAACCTTGGCAGCCTTGATTTTAATCGCTGCGCCGGTCCGGGGATTGCGGCCGGCCCGGGCCGCCCGTTTGCCGACCGCGAAGGTCCCGAATCCGACCAGCGAAACCGAGCCGCCTTTTTTCAGCGTCGTCTTGACGGCACCGATCATCGATTCGAGGGCGCGCGTCGCGGCGGCTTTCGAGATGTCGGCATGTTTTGCGATGTGCTCAATCAGTTCGGTTTTGTTCACAGGGGCCCCTCGTGAGAGAAAGAGTTGATCAGGTTGTCTCTTCAAAAAATATTTATCTCCCCAACCTTGCGCCCGGCACATGCCGTGAGATGCAAGGAAGCGGGAGACTTTTTATCGCGGCGCAAAGCCGCTGAAGCGATTAAAGCCACGGCGGCACACCGTGTCAATACGCCATGCAGGTTTACAACACGAGGCGCGATTCTAGATGCTCTCATCGAGCATTCATGCGGGTTTGCGCCGGCTTTTGGTGCGGCGCAATGCAACTAAATCACGCATTCCAAACGCGCTTGCGCATCACAGGGCCGACGCGATCGCGCGTCCCATGTCGCTGGTGCTGGCCGTGCCGCCGAGGTCCCGGGTTCGGGGCGCACCGCTTTGCGGCGCCAGCACCTTCTCGATCGCGTGCAGCACCGCGTCGTGCGCGTCCTTGTGGCCGAGGAACTCGAGCATCATCGCGCCGCACCAGATCTGGCCGATCGGGTTGGCGATATTCTTGCCGGCAATGTCCGGCGCCGAACCGTGCACCGGTTCGAACAGTGACGGGAACTTGCGGTCGGGATTGAGGTTGGCGCTCGGCGCGATTCCGATGGTGCCCGTGCAGGCGGGCCCGAGGTCGCTGAGGATGTCGCCGAAGAGGTTGGTGGCGACGACCACGTCGAAGAAGTCCGGCCGCTGAACGAAATGGGCCGTGAGGATGTCGATGTGGAACTTGTCCTGCTTCACGTCGGGGTACTGCCTCGCCATCTCGGCGACGCGCTCGTCCCAGTACGGCATGGTGATCGCAATGCCGTTGGACTTGGTAGCGCTGGTGAGGTGCTTTTTCGGGCGCGATCTCGCCAGCTCGAAAGCGAACTTCAGGACCCGGTCGACACCGAAGCGCGACATCACGGTTTCCTGCATCACGATCTCGCGTTCGGTGCCTGGGAACATGCGCCCGCCGATGCTGGAGTACTCGCCTTCGGTGTTCTCGCGCACGATGTACATGTCGATCTCGCCGGGCTCGCGCGGACTGCCGTCGCGGCGCACCACCGGCGCGATGATGCCAGGCATCAGGCGGGCGGGCCGCAGGTTCACGTACTGGTCGAACTCGCGGCGGAACAACAGCAGCGAGCCCCACAGCGAAACGTGGTCGGGGATCTTCTCGGGCCAGCCGACGGCGCCGTAATAGATCGCGTCGTGGCCGCCGACTTGGTCCTTCCAGTCCTCCGGCATCATCCGGCCGTGCTTCTCGTAGTAGTCCCAGCTGGAGAAGTCGTAGTGGTCGAAATGCAGGTCGATGCCGAACTTGGTGGCCGCCGCATCCAGCACGCGCACGCCCTCGGGCATCACTTCCTTGCCGATGCCGTCACCGGGGATGACGGCGATTCTTTTCTTGCTCATTGTTTTCTCCTAGAAATGTCATTGCTTCGTCCAGCAGCAGGGCCGGGGCCTCTTCCGCGATGTAGTGGCCGCAGGACAGGCTGCGGCCGCTCACGTCGAGCGCGCATCCGCGCCACAACGCCAGCACATCGAACGACTTGCCGACGGCGCCATGCTCGCCCCACAGCACTCGCAACGGCTGCTGCAGCGGACGGCCGGCGGCAATGTCGGCCTGGTCGTGCTCCAGATCGATGGTGGCGCTGGCGCGGTAGTCGCCGCAGATCGCCTGCGCCGTGCCGGGGATTTTGACGCAGCGCTCGTACTCGGCAAGCGCTGCAGGCGCGAACGCGTCAAGGCCGGCGTGCCGTTTGCCCATGACGCTGCGCAGGTAACGCACCGGGTCGGAGTCGATCAGCGCCTCGGGCAGCGGCGGCGGCTGGATCAGGAAAAACCAGTGCCAGTAGGCCGTGGCAAAGGCGCGGGACGTGTTCTCGTACATGGAGAGCGTCGGCGCGATGTCCAGCAAAAGCATTCGTTCGACCGCCGCCGGGTGATCCGCCGCCAGGCGGTGTGCCACCCGTGCGCCGCGGTCGTGCGCCAGCACCCGGAAGCTTGTGAAACCGGCATGCTTCATGACAGCCAGCGCATCGAGCGCCATCTGGCGTTTGGAATAAGTTCGGTGCGCAGCGTCGTCCGGGGGCCGGGCCGAGTCGCCGTAGCCGCGCAGGTCCATCCACACCACGGTGAAATGCCGTGCCAGTTGCGGCGCCACCAGGTGCCACATTGCATGGGTCTGCGGGTGGCCGTGCAGCAGCAGCAAGGGCGGGCCGTTGCCGGCACGGCCGGCTGCCAGCCGCACTCCTTCGCGTTCCACTTCGAAGGTGTCGAATTCAGCCAGCATCGCGCGATTCTGTCACCTGCGCCACTGCCACCTCAGGCCCGGGCGCCGGCAGACCCGCGCACCACCAGGCTGACGCCGAACGCGGTGATCGCCATGCCGGCCAGCGTGAGCGCAGTGATCGGCTCGGCGAATAGCAGCCAGGCCATCAGGGCCGTGCAGGGCGGTACCAGATAAAGCAGGCTGGTGACGGTCGTGGCGGCGCCGCGCTGGATCAGCAGGTACAGCAGCGAACTACCGCCCAGCGTCAGGCCGAGCACCGACCAGGCCATGGCCCCGATCATCTCGCCGTTCCAGCGGATCGCTTCGGTTTCCAGCAGCGCGAGCGGCACCGTCACCACGAACGCCGCGGCCAGTTGCACCAGGTTGGCGGTGCGCACGTCGCACGGCGTGACGAAGCGCTTCTGGTACAGCGTACCCACGGTGATGCTGACCAGCGCGACAAAGGCGCACAGCAGGTTGGCAGGATGGATTTCGCCCAGCCCCAGCTTGTGCCAGACCACCAGCGCCAGCCCGGCGAAGCCCAGCGCCAGGCCGCCCCACTGGCGCGGCGTCACCCTGCCACCCCACGACGACACCCAGATCGCGGTCAACACCGGCTGCAGGCTGACCAGCAACGCCGCGAGGCCGGCGCCCATCCCCAGCTTGACCGCCGTCCAGACGCCGCCGAGGTAGCCCGCGTGCATCAGCACGCCGGTGACGGCCAGGTAGCCCAGTTGCCGCCGGCTGCTGGGGAATCGCGCCCCGGCGAGCAGCGCCCAGGCTGAGAAGCAAAGCACGGAGAACACGTAGCGCAGAGCCAGGAATTTCATCGGTGGCGCATTCGGCATGCCGAAGCGCGCGACGATGAAGCCGGTGCTCCAGATCAGCACGAAGACGATGGGCATCGCCCGAGCCAGGGCATCCTGGCGCGAATCGGAGGCCATGGCGCTACTTCACCCGCTTGCGGATTTCCGGCAGGGCTTTCTGCAGGTAATAGGCCATCGACCACACGGTGAGGATTGCCGAGATCCAGATCAGGCCCGCGCCCCACAACCGGGTGTCGATCACGCCGAACAGGTCGTCGTCGAACAGCAGGAACGGGATGGCGACCATCTGCGCCGTGGTCTTGAGCTTGCCCAGCATGTGGACCGCGACGCTCTTGGACGCACCGATCTGCGCCATCCATTCGCGCAGCGCCGAGATCGCGATCTCGCGGCCGATGATGATCAGCGCCACGAAGACGTCGGTCCGCTGCAGGTGCACCAGCACCAGCAGCGAGGCGCACACCAGGAACTTGTCGGCCACCGGGTCGAGGAAGGCACCGAAGGCAGAAGTCTGGTTCAGCTTGCGCGCCAGGTAGCCGTCCAGCCAGTCGGTCGCAGCGAACACCACGAACAATACGGTGGCAATCAGGTTCTGGACCTCGGGCTTCAACCCCAGGTAGAACACCCCCACGATGAGCGGGATCGCCACGATGCGCGTCCAGGTCATGATGGTGGGGATGGTCAGGAACATCGGCTGATTCTGGCACGGGCCCAGCGGCACCTAGTGCAGCGCCCGATAAATCTCCTCGGCCAGGTCGTGCGAGATGCCTTCGACGGTGGCGATGTCGTCGACGCCCGCAGCGGCGACGCCGCGGATGCCGCCGAACCGCTGCAGCAGACGGGCCCGCTTCTTGGCGCCGATGCCGGGGATTTCCTCCAGCTTGCTGCCGCCGACCCGAACCTTGGCCCGGCGCGCGCGCATGCCGGTGATGGCGAAGCGGTGGGCCTCGTCGCGGATCTGCGCCACCAGCATCAGCGCCGCCGAATCGCGGCCCAGGCCGACCTTCTCGCGACCGTTGGCGAACACCAGTTCCTCCAGGCCCACCTTGCGCCCCTCCCCCTTCTCGACCCCGACGATCAGCGCCAGGTCCAGCCCGAGTTCAGCGAACACCTCGCGCGCCATGCTGACCTGACCCTTGCCGCCGTCCACCAGCACAAGGTCCGGCATGCGGTGGCCACCTTTCGCCGCGGCGGTGTCCCCGGCCGGCGACTCCGCTTCGCGCACCAGTTCCGGCGGGGTGGCCTCGGGCGGGTCGCGACCGCCCTCGGCCAGCTTGCTGTAGCGGCGCGTCAGCACCTGGCGCATGGCGGCGTAGTCGTCGCCCGGCGTGATGTCGTTGATATTGAACCGCCGGTACTCGCTGTTCTGCATCTTGTGATGATGGAACACCACGCACGAGGCCTGGGTGGCCTCGCCGGCGGTGTGCGAGATATCGAAGCATTCGATGCGGAAGGTGTCGAGGTTGTCGGGCTCGAGCTGCAGCGCCTCCACCAGCGCCCTGGTGCGCGCCTGCTGCGAGCCCTCCTGCGCCAGCAGCCGTGCCAGCTGGATTTCGGCGTTCTTCCCCGCCATCTCCAGCCAGCGACGGCGCTGCTCGCGTGGGTTGTGGACGGCGGTGACGCGCAGGCCCGCCTGCAGCGACAGTGCCTCGACCAGCTCGCGGCTCACCGGCTCGCTGGTGATGAGCGCTGGCGGCACCGGCACGCCCAGGTAGTGCTGCGCGATGAACGCCTCGAGCACCTGAACCTCCACCGGCTGCGGCGGCGCGGCGTCGGCCACGCCCTCTTGCGAATCCATGAAGTCCTGCACCACCGCGGCGTCTTCGATGTGG
>JACMQP010000512.1 GCA_014376915.1 Ramlibacter sp. | reverse complement strand
TCATGCCGAAGCTGAGCCCTCCGTTCAACAATTCGTTGCTGCGGTAGGTGCGCAAGGTGGCGCTCACCGCCGGATCGCTCTGCGCGGTCGCCGGATCGATGTCGGGAATCGGGCAGCGGCCGCAAGGCTTGACCGGCCGCAGCCGCACGGGCGCCTCGGCAGCGACCTCGAACATCGCGACCCGGTCCTCGTCGTGGGCCTGCAGGCCGGACAGCACGATGTTCGGCCGGAACCGTTCCATGCCGACCGGCGCGTGGCCCGCCGCCGCCAGCTTCTCGTTCAGCAGGTCCAGCGACGCCTGGCTGGCGACCAGCAGGGGGAAGCCGTCGCTGAACTGGTTCAGGGCCTCGACATCGCCGGTCCATTTCGGGCTTGACAGACGGCGGTGGTCGGGGTCGAAGCGCACCAGCCGCAGCTTGCGGCCCAGGAAATCGCTGAACCACTGCGCCGCGATCGGGCCCATGTCGTAGGCGCTGACTTCGTCGCCCCAGATCCGCACCCGGGCTGGCTCTTCCACAGCGTCGATCAGCAGGTGCAGGGCCAGCATGCCGGGCGCGCGCAACACCACTTCATGGAACTTGAGCTGCGGCCGGACCAGCGCCATGCGGGGCAGCTCGCGCTGGGTGACGAAAGCGCCAGTTTCATCCACGGCCATCCAGGCGCGGTCCAGGTCGAGGCCGGTCTCGGTCAGCACCGCTTCGGGCAGTTCGACGCCGGCGCAGGACTTGATCGGGTACACGAACAGCCGTTCGATGCGGGCGGTGATTTCGGGGGCACTCAAGGCATTTCTCCGGAAAGCGCGACGCGCAGGGCAGCCGGCATTGTGCCCCCGCTCCTACAATGTGCCCATGGCTCTTGCACTCGATGTCTGCATCCGCGGCGCCGGCATCGTCGGCCGCACCCTGGCCCTGCTGCTGGCGGGCGAGCGGCTGCGCGTCGGCCTGGTCGACCAGCAACCGGTCCTCGGCAGCGGCACCGGCGATGTCCGCGCTTACGCGCTCAACCCCGCCTCGCGCGAATTGCTGGAAACGCTGCGGGCCTGGCCCGACGAAGCCCATGCCACGCCGGTGGCGGCGATGCGGGTGCACGGCGACGACGGCGGCGCGATCAGTTTCGATGCCGCCGACCAGGCCGTTCCCGCACTGGCCTGGATCGTCGACGTGCCGGCCCTGCAAGAGCGCCTGGGCGAAGCCCTGCGCTACCAGCCGCTGGTGGAGCGGTTGCAGACGCCGCAGCCGGCGGCCCTCACGGTGGTCTGCGAAGGGCGCGCCAGCGCCACGCGGACCGAATTCGGCGTGAAGTTCGAAATCACCAACTATCCCCAGCGTGCGATCGCTGCCCGCCTGAGCTGCGAGAAGCCGCATGGCATGGTGGCCCGCCAACGGTTCGCAGATGGCGAAATCGTGGCTTTGTTGCCGATGGGCGGCGCTGTCGCCGGTGCCGAGGGAAACTCGGTGGCGCTGGTCTGGTCTGTCCGGGAGGAACGGGCTGAAGCACTGCTGGCGCTCGAACCGGCAGCGTTCGCGCTGGCACTGGAACAAGCCTGCGGCCGGGAACTCGGAGCGATGACCCTGACGACAGAGCGCGCCGCCTGGCCGCTGCAACTGGCCCGGGCCGACCGCTGGTGTGGGCCCGGCTGGGCGCTGGCCGGCGACGCGGCGCACAGCGTGCATCCACTGGCCGGCCAGGGGTTGAATCTGGGACTGGCGGACGCGAAGGCGCTGGCCGACGTGCTGCGCCGGCGCGAATACTGGCGCGGCGTCGGCGACATCAAGCTGTTGCGGCGCTACGAGCGCTCGCGCAAGGCCGACGTGCTGGCGATGGCCACTACCACCGATGGCCTGCAGCAGTTGTTCGCACAGTCTGCCGCGCCGTGGACACTGCTGCGCAACTGGGGCATGTTCGGCTTCGAGCACAGCGGACCGGTCAAGCAGTGGGTGGCACGACAGGCGATGGGACACCTTTAGCGGCAACGTATTTTTTGAATGACTGACTGGACCAAGATGAACCTGATCAAGACCACCCTGGCAGCAATGTTCGCCGCCGCGGCCATCGCGGCCCCGCTGGCGCAGGCGCAGGAAGCGACCATCCGCAAGAACCTGGGCGAGCGCATCCCCCAGTTGCAGAAGATCGACGAGGTCACCCGCACGCCGATCAACGGCCTGTGGGAAGTGCGGGTCGGCAGCGAGATTCTCTACACCGACTCGGAAGGGAACTACCTGATCCAGGGCAGCCTGATCGACGCCAAGCAGAGGCGCAATCTGACCGAGGAGCGGGTCGAGAAGCTGTCGGCGATCGCCTTCGACGCACTGCCCCTGAAGGACGCCTTCACCATCGTACGCGGCAACGGCAAGCGCAAGATGGCGGTGTTCGAGGATCCGAACTGCGGCTACTGCAAGCGCTTCGAGCGCGACCTGCAAAAGGTGGACAACGTCACGATCCACATGTTCCTGTACCCGATTCTCGGCGGCGATTCGCCGGACAAGTCGCGCAATATCTGGTGCGCCAAAGACAGGGGCAAGGCCTGGCAGGACCAGATGGTGCGCGACCAGCCGGCGCCCGCCGCGACCTGCGACTCCAGCGCCATCGCGCGCAACGTCGAATTCGGCAAGAAGTACCGCATCACCGGCACGCCGACGATGTTCTTCGCCGACGGCTCACGCGTTCCGGGCGCCGTCAACGCCGCCCAGGTCGAGAAATCCCTGACCGACGCCAAGTAATCCGGAGCATGCCCACGTCGCTCCAGCGCAGCGCGAGCCTTCACTACCAGGTCGAAGCTGCCGACCTTCACGCCCACCTGTTTCACATCACGCTGACGATCGCACAGCCGGAAGTGCAGCAGCAGGTCTCGTTGCCGGTCTGGATTCCCGGCAGCTACCTGGTGCGCGAATTCTCCAAGAACCTGCAGCGGCTCAACGCCCGCCAGCAGGGCCGCGCGGTGCAGGTCCAGCAGCTGGACAAGTCGCACTGGCAGATCGATTGCGTCGCCAGCAGCCCGCTGGTGCTGACCTACGAGGTCTATGCATACGACAACTCGGTGCGCAC
>JACMQP010000511.1 GCA_014376915.1 Ramlibacter sp. | reverse complement strand
TTCTCCACCTCCGTCTTGAGCCGCTCGCGCACCTGCTCGATTTCCATCCCCGCGTAGTTTGCGTTCAGGTAGTTGGAGGCCTCGATCAGCTGGCTCTGGGTGTAGTCGGCGGCCGTGAAAACCACGCGGTTCTGCACGTCGCCGTCGGGCGAGACGATGATCACCAGGAAGCGCTTTTGCGACAGCCGCAGGAACTCGATGTGCCGGAACACCGAAGTGCGCTTCGGCGCCATCACCACGCCGACGAACTGCGAAAGGTTGGACAACAGCTGCGCCGCGTTGTTGATCACACGCTGCGGCTGGTCGGCCGCAAGGCTGGGGGCGTTCAGCTCCTCGCGCTCGGCGGTGAGCATGGTGTCGACGAACAGCCGGTAGCCGCGCGCGGTCGGGATCCGCCCGGCGGAGGTGTGCGGACTGGCGATCAGTCCCATCTCCTCCAGGTCCGACATCACGTTGCGGATGGTGGCGGGCGAGAGGTCCAGCCCGGACGCGCGCGACAGTGTTCGCGAGCCCACGGGTGTGCCGTCGGCGATGTATCGCTCGACCAGCGCTTACAACAACAGCTTGGCACGGTCATCCAGCATGATTTAGACGGTTTCCGCAATTTTAATGATGTAATTTGCCAATGAAATCCCATTTCCGCCAGGTCGCCCTGATCGGCAAGCACCCGACGGCGGTTTCGGGAGCTATCGCCGGCGCAGCGCGCGCTGTGCTGGAAGACATCGGCCAGTTCCTCGTTTCCCGCGGCTGCGACGTGGTGCTGGAACAGGCCACCGCGGACAACACCGGCATCACGGCGTACCCGACGCTGGACGTCGCGGCCATCGGCCTGCAGTGCGACCTGGGGCTGGTGGTCGGCGGCGACGGGACCATGCTCGGCATCGGCCGGCAACTGGCCATGTATGGGGTTCCCCTGATCGGCATCAACCAGGGCCGACTAGGTTTCATCACCGACATTCCCCTCGACAGTTACCGCGCCACGCTGACCCCCATGCTACGCGGAGAATTCGAGGAGGACCAGCGCAGCCTGATCCAGGCCCAGGTGATGCGCGAAGGCGAAAGCGTTTTCGACGCGCTGGCGATGAACGATGTCGTGGTCAACCGGGGCGCGACGTCGGGGATGGTGGAGCTGCGCGTCGAGGTCGACGGCCACTTCGTTTCCAACCAGCGCGCCGACGGCCTGATCGTGGCGTCGCCCACCGGCTCGACCGCCTACTCGCTGTCCGCCGGCGGTCCGCTGCTGCATCCGTCGATCCACGGCTTCGTGCTGGTCCCGATCGCGCCGCACACGCTGTCCAACCGGCCCATCGTGTTGGCGGACGCGGCGGAGATCGCGATCGAGGTGGTCTCGGGCCGTGACGCCAGCGCTAATTTCGACATGCAGTCTCTGGCCTCGCTGCTGCATGGCGACCGGATCATCGTGCGGCGCTCGGAGCACCGCGTCCGCTTCCTGCATCCGCGCGGCTGGAGCTACTTCGACACGCTGCGCGGCAAACTGCACTGGAATGAAGGCGGCTAGCCAATGAGCCTCAAACGCATCGTCCTGCGCGACTTCGTCATCGTGCGAGAGCTCGAGCTGGAGCTCTCGTCCGGCTTCAGCGTGCTGACCGGCGAGACCGGCGCCGGTAAATCGATCCTGGTCGACGCCCTGCAGTTGGCGCTCGGCGCGCGCGCCGATGCCGGCGTGGTGCGCGAAGGCGCGGCCAAGGCCGACATCAGCGCCGAATTCGACCTGCCCGCTTCGCTGCTCGCCTGGCTCGAAGAAGCGGGCTTCGAATCGCAGGACGCGCTGCTTTTGCGACGCAGTATCGACACCCAGGGCAAGAGCCGAGCGTGGATCAATGGCGCGCCGGCCACGGCAACCCAGCTGCGCGAAGTCGGCGACCAGCTGGTGGACATCCACGGCCAGCACGCTTGGCAAAGCCTCACCCGGCCCGATTCGGTGCGCTCGCTGCTCGACGCCTATGCGGGCGCCAGCACCCAGCGCCTGCAGCAGCTCTGGCAGGCCTGGCGCGCGGCCCAAAAGACCTTGCAGGATGCGCGTTCGGCACAGGATTCGCTGCAGCGCGAACGCGAACGGCTCGCCTGGCAGATCGGCGAAGTGGACAAGCTCGCGCCGGGCGAGAACGAGTGGGACGAACTCAATACCAACCACACCCGGTTGTCGAACGCGCAAGGCCTGCTGCAGGCGGCGCAACTCGCGCTCGACGCGCTCGAAGGGGAGGAAGGCGGCGCCACGTCCCGACTGGCGCAGGCTCTGTCGGCGCTGCAGGCCCAGGAACACGTCGAACCCGAGTTCGCCTCATTGGCAGCGGTGCTGGCTTCCAGCCTGGCGCAGGCGGAAGACGCGGCCCATTCGCTGGGCGCCTACCTGCGCAAGACCGACCTCGACCCGGCGCGGCTGGCGCAACTCGACGAGCGGATGTCGCTGTGGATGTCGCTGTCGCGCCGCTACAAGCGGGCACCGGTCG
>JACMQP010000510.1 GCA_014376915.1 Ramlibacter sp. | reverse complement strand
TGGAGCGGTGACGTCGTCGCTGGTTCGTGCGGGCGCGAGATCCGCGGCAGCTGGCAGGCAGCCGGGAGCGGGCCCGCGCTGGCCTTTGTCCTGCGCCGGCATTAACAGCGGGGAGCCATCCGCTACGATCGGCAATCCAAGCCCAGCCGCAATCCGTGCGCCCTTCCCAGCCCGCTCTCATGCCGTCCGATCAGCCCCGCGAGGGCTTCATCCCGCCCCGCCCAGGCTACGGCAGCAAGGCCGCCCTGCTCGGTGGCCTGTTCGCCCGCGACGGCCGTTCCATGCTCAACCTGCTCACCGAACGCGCCTACTCCGTTCGCATGGGCGTGGGCCGGATCGCCAGCAAGGCGCTGTTCCTGGTGAACGCGCCGGAGACGGTGCGCGAAGTGATGGTGGACCGGGTGGCGGCCTTTCCCAAGCACCACTACCTGGCCGAGATCCTGCAGCCGCTGATCGGCATCAGCCTGTTCAACGCCAATGGCGCCGCCTGGCAACAGCAACGCCGGCTGGTCGACCAGGCCTTCGCGCAGGCCGGCCTGCGCCGTGCCTTCCCGCTGATGCAGGCGGCGGTGGGCGACCTCCTCTGGCGCCTCGGCGCGCGCGATCGCAGCCAGCCCTGGGACGCCGAAGCGGCGATGTGCCATGTCACCGCCGACATCATCTTCCGCACCATCCTGTCGACGCCACTGGATGCGGCGCAGGCCCACGCGATCTACACGTCGTTCCGCGGCTACCAGGAGAACGCCCAGCGGATCATGGGCCTGAGCGTGCTGCGCGTGCCGACCTGGCTGCACCGCGCCCGCTGCCTGCGCCAGGGCCAGGCGATCCGCGCCTCCTTTTCCGGCCTGATCCACGAGCGCTTCCGCGCCATCGCGCGCGGCGAGTCCGGGCTGCCCGACGACATGCTGGCAGCGCTGATCCAGGCGCGCGATCCGCAAACCGGGGCCCGCCTGACGGTCGACGAGGTGGTCGACCAGGTCGGCACGCTGTTCCTGGCCGGCCATGAAACCTCCGCGTCGACGCTCGCCTGGTCGCTATACCTGCTGGCCTGCCAGCCGCAGTTGCAGGAAGCGTTGCGCAGCGAGATCGAGCTGCTCTGGCAAGGCCGCGAACCCGAATTCGGCGATACCCGGCACCTGGCGCGCACCCATGACGTGTTCCGCGAAACCCTCAGGCTCTACCCGCCGATCGCCTTCTACCTGCGCGAGGCCGGGGCCGCCGACTGCCTGCGCGGCAAGCCGGTGGCAGCGGGCGACATGGTCAGCGTCTCGCCCTGGCTGGTGCATCGGCACCGCGACTTCTGGGAGCGACCCGATGAATTCGATCCCGGACGTTTCAATACGGAGTGCGGCCGTGCCTCGGCCCGGGCTTCATACCTGCCGTTCGGCCTCGGCCCCAGGGCCTGCCATGGAGCGGCGTTCGCGACCCAGGAAAGCGTCCTGATCCTGGCCCAGGTGGTGCGGCACTTTCGCATCGAACCGATGCCGGGCCACGTGCCGCGACCGACGGCGCGGCTGACGCTGCGTTCTGCCAACGGGGTGTTGCTGCGGCTGGTGCCGCGCGAGCCGGGTCCATGACCGCAGTGCGCGCCGCCCTCATGGCAGGCGCCGGCGCCACCGCGTTCGGCCGCATTCCATGCATGATGCGAGCGCTTGCTGGCGGCGCCTACCGTGCCCGGTGGTGCGCGTTTTTTCAACAACCTGACGAAAGCGAAATCCATGTCGACCCCTTCATCGGCGCTGCTGCGCCGCATCCTGCTGGCCGCGGCCACGTTGTTCTCGGTGTCGGTCTTTGCGCAATCGGGCCCGCTGATCGTCACCCACCCCCAGGTCATCGAAGCGCAAAAGCGTGGGGCCATCGTCTGGGACATCCGGTCCGAGGCCGACTACAAGAAGGGGCACATCCCGGGCGCGGTCAATATCGGCGACGCCGGCCAGGTGCTGCGCAACCCGAACACCGAGGACTTCATCCCCACGCCGCAGATTGAACGGATCCTGGGCGCTGCCGGGATCGATCCGGCGAAGGAGGTCCTGGTCTACGGCGGCCGCGCGAACGTCATCTCCTATTTCGGCCTGTACACGATCCGCTACTTCGGTGGCGACAACGTGCGCGTGTACCACGACGGCATCGATGGCTGGCGCGCTGCCCGCCAGCCGATCGCGGTCGAGGCGACCCAGCTGGCTGCCGTCCCCCTGAAGCTGACAGTGCGCGGTGCGAATGCGGTCTCGACCGCGGACATCCTGGCCCGCCTGAAGAATCCCGACATCCAGCTGCTCGATGTCCGCACGCCCAAGGAGTTTGCCGGTGAGGACATCCGGGCGATCCGCGGCGGCCACATCCCGGGCGCCATCAACATCCCGTACGAGCAGAACTGGATCGACCCCGAGACCCAAGCCAAGCTCGGGCAGAGCAAGGTGGCGGACAACGCCGGCATGTCGCTCAAGCCGCTGGCCGATCTGAAAGCCCTGTATTCCCGCATGGATCCCGACAAGGAGACGATCGTCTACTGCCAGTCGGGCGTGCGCGCCGCCGAAACCGCCACCGTGCTGGCGGACCTGGGCTTCAAGAACGTCAAGGTCTACGACTCGTCCTGGCTCGGCTACGGCAACACGCTCGACGCGCCGGCCGACAACGCCGTGTTCCTGAATGTCGGGGCTCTCAACTCCCGCATCGGCTCGCTGCAGAACCGAGTGGACCAGCTGGAGAAGGAACTGGCCAGCCGGACCAAGTGATCGGCAAGCGAGCTCCGTGAGCCGCGTGGGCAATGAGCCTGGGACTGGTAGCGGCCGCTACAGCGTCAGCTCGTACTCCACCGTGATCGGCGCGTGGTCGGAAAACTTCTCGTTCTTGTAGATCGACTCGGACCGCGCGAGCGCGGCGATGGCAGGCGTCGCCAGGTGGTAATCCAGCCGCCAGCCGACGTTCTTCAGGTAGGCCTGGCCGCGATTGCTCCACCACGTGTAGCACTCCTCGGTCGCCTCGGGCTTGAGCTTGCGATACACGTCGACCAGGCCGGTCTCCGACAGGATCCTGGTCATCCAGGCCCGTTCCTCGGGCAGGAAGCCGCTGTTCTTCTGGTTGCTGCGCCAGTTTTTCAGGTCCTGCTGCTGGTGCGCGATGTTGACGTCGCCGCACAGGATGAAATCGCGCTTGCGCTTCAGCGCGGCAAGGTGCGGATCCATCTCGTCGAGGAAACGGAACTTGGCCTGCTGCCGCTCCACGCCCGAGGAGCCGCTCGGAAAATAGCAGCTGATCACGGAGAACCTGCGCTGCGGCGTGTCGAAACGCAGTTCGACATAGCGACCCTCGGCGTCGAACTCCGGAGAGTCGAAGCCGACGATCACGTCGGTGGGCGCGTGCTTCGAGTACACACCGACGCCCGAATAGCCTTTCTTCTGCGCGAAGTGGAAGTGACCCCTGAGGCCTGCGAGTTCCTCGAACCGCCCCTCGACGTCCGGCGCCTGGGCCTTGACCTCCTGGACGCAAATACAATCGGGCGTGGCCTGGGCGATCCATGCTTCGACACCCTTGCTGTGGGCCGAGCGGATCCCGTTGAGATTGAGGCTGGTCAGTTTGAACACGAGGAATATCCCATGGTGGCAGGTGGTGGCAGCCAGGATTCGCTGGCCCAGGAATTCGTGCAGTTCGCGGTCGAATCCGGCGTGCTGCGTTTCGGCGAATTCAAGACCAAGGCCGGGCGGCTGTCGCCTTATTTCTTCAACGCCGGCCTGTTCGACGACGGCGCCAAGCTCGGCCGGCTGGCGCAATTCTATGCAAAGCGCATCCTCGCCTCGGGTATCGAATTCGACATGCTGTTCGGCCCCGCCTACAAGGGCATTCCGCTGGCGGCGGCGGTGGCGATCGAACTGGCGCGGATGGGCCGAAACGTGCCCTACGCCTACAACCGCAAGGAAGCCAAGGACCACGGCGAAGGCGGCTCGCTGGTCGGCGCGCCAGTGCGCGGTCGCGTGCTGATCGTCGACGACGTGATGTCGGCCGGCACCGCGGTGCGCGAGTCGATCGCGATCATCGCGGCGGCCGGCGCGCGGCCGCACGCGGTGGCCATCGCGCTGGACCGCCAGGAGATGGCCACGGACAACGGCGCCGACGCGCCGCACTCCGCCGTGCAATATGTCCGCAGCCAACTCGGGCTGGAGGTTTGCGCGATTGCGCGGCTGTCGGATTTGCTCCACTATCTGTCGCAACACAGCGGCGACGCGGTCCGCGTACATCACCAGCAGGTGCTGGCCTATCGACAGCGCTACGGCGTGGAATGAGGAACCCCGACACCGTGCTGGCAGCTACCGTCCGCACCGTCGCCATCGCGATGGCCGCGCTCGCCACCCAGGCCGGCGCGCAGGGCATCTACACCTGCACCGACGCCAAGGGCCGGCGCCTGACGGCCGACCGGCCCATCGTCGAATGCATCGACCGCGAACAGACCGAGCTGAGTCCCGGCGGCCTGCCGCGCCGCCGGATCGGCCCGACTCCGACTGCCGCCGAACGTGCCGCCGACGAGGAGAAAGCGCGGCTGGCGCTCGAAGACCGCAACCGGTTGGCCGACGAGAAGAAGCGCGAGAAGGCGCTGGTCACGCGCTATCCCACCCGCGTCGTGCACGGCAGGGAGCGGGCCGAAGCGCTGGAGCTGGTGGACAGCGTGACGGCGGCGGCGCAGAAGCGAACCAAGGAACTGCTGACGCAGCGCAAGTTCCTGGACAACGAGGTGGAGTTCTACAAGCTCGACCCGTCCCGCATGCCGGCCAAGCTGCGACGCCAGATCGACGAAGTGGACAAGCAGCTGGACGCGCAAGGGCGCTTCGGCGCGGACCAGGAGGTCGAGAAGGTGCGAGTGAACGCCCGCTTCGACGAGGAACTGGCGCGCCTCACGGTGCTGTGGGCGCGGCAGGGCCTGGAGTCGGCGGCGGCCAGGACCGTGCCGGTCAGCCGGCCAGCTTCTTCTTCAGCAACTCGTTGACCTGGGCCGGGTTGGCCTTGCCCTTGCTGGCTTTCATCGCCTGGCCGACCAGCGCGTTGAACGCCTTGTCCTTGCCGGCCCTGAACTGGGCGACGTTGTCGGCGTTGGCAGCGATCACCTCGTCGATGATTTTCTCCAGCGCGCTGCTGTCGTTCATCTGCTTGAGGCCCTTGGTCTCAATCAGCGCGTCGACGTCTTTGCCTTCGCCGCTCCAGAGCGAGTCGAAGATCTGGCGGGCGGCATTGTTGGAGATCGTGCCGTCAGAAATCCGGTTGATCAAGACGGCCAGTGCGCTCGCGTCGACCGGCGTCTGCTCGATCGTGATGTCGCCGGCATTCACCCGCCGCGACAGCTCGCCCATGATCCAGTTGCTGGCCAGCTTGGGCTGGCCGCTGGCCCTGGCAGCCGCCTCGAAATAGGCGGCCATCGCCTTGCTTTGCGTGAGGGTGGTGGCGTCGTATTCCGGGACGCCGTAGTCGGCGACGAAGCGCGCCGCCATCACGCGTGGCAGCTCGCCCATTTCGGAGCGCACACGCTCCACCCATTCCGGCGCTACCACCAGCGGGGGCAGGTCGGGGTCCGGGAAG